>JBDSIH010000216.1:0-20393 GCA_039918055.1 Chthoniobacterales bacterium | reverse complement strand
CCATTTTCCCGATAACCCAATTGTGCCTGGAGTCATTCTGACGGAAGCCCTTGCGCAGACTGCGGGCATTGCGGCTGCAAGCGCTGGCGCGAGCCGGCGATTTTTGCTCTCGGCCATCCGGTCGATGAAGTTTCCAAAAGCCGCGCTTCCGGAAAAAACTATTCTTCTCGAAGCGAAAAAAGTGGGTGAGATGGGATCGCTTTTCCAGTTTGAAACGAAGGCAAGCATCGATGGGGAGACCGTAGCGGAAGGAACCATCATCCTGAGCGAAGCATGACTGAAATCACCTTCGATCTGGTAATCGCCTTTGCTGCGTTCCTCGCGGGAGTCATCGGCGCACTGATCGGGCTTGGCGGCGGCATTATCATTACGCCGATCCTGGTTCTGGGTTTCGGAATTGATATTCGCTACGCAATGGGCGCGGCTCTCGCTTCCGTCATCGCCACTTCCTCCGGTGCCGCTGCCGCCTATCTGCGCGATGGCATCAGCAACATGCGCGTGGGAATGTTTCTCTGCATCGCGACCACGCTCGGCGCGGTTGCGGGCGCTTTCCTTGCGCTTGTTCTAAATACCAATGTGCTCGCCATCATTTTTGGAATCGCTTTGCTGACAACGGCACTTCTTTCGTTAAGAAAAAATCGGCAGGTGGTGAAAGAAGGCGATCCCGGCGATCCCCTCGCCGTGAAGCTTCGTCTCAATGGTGAAATGCCCGGTCCCAATGGCCCAATCGCGTATCCCGTCTTCGGCGTGCTCCCGGGTTTTGCCGTCATGTTTGTCGCGGGCATTTTATCCGGACTTCTCGGCATCGGTTCCGGGGCTTTCAAGGTGCTCGCGATGGATCAGATCATGAAGATCCCGTTCAAGGTCACGACGGCCACGAGCAATTTCATGATCGGGGTCACCGCCGCCGCGAGTATCGGAATCTATCTTAAAAAAGGCTACCTCGATCCCGTGCTTGTCTATCCCGTTGCGCTTGGGGTGCTGATGGGAGCTTTTGTCGGAGCGAAGCTGCTCCCCATTGCACCCGTGAAAATTCTGAAAGCTATCTTTCTTGTCGCGGTAATCGGAGTTGGCGTGGAAATGATCCTGAAAGGATTTGGTATTTTTTAAATATGGAAATACCCCGCTTCCAGAATGCTCTCGCGAAACTCATGCTCTACGGCGTGCTGATTGCTGCTGCCATTATGCTGTTTGGCGGCGTGATTTTCCTGATCCATCACGGACAGCAAAAACCGGGCGATCATATATTCCGCGGCGAACCCCACGCATTAACAAGACCGCTCGCCATCATCAAATCCGCCTTCGCCGATAAAGATCCGGACATTATTCAACTCGGCGTCCTCATCCTCCTGCTAAACCCGCTCATCCGCGTCGCCTTCGCCGCCGTAGGCTACGGCATGGAGAAAGACCGTCTCTATACAGCCGTCAGCACCATCGTCTTCCTCGTCCTGCTCTTCAGCTTTTTCTGGTAAAGACCGCCTATTGAAACACCGTGCGGGTTCTGTCAGACTGGCGGCACCCGATGCACACTGCGGCAAATTCCAAAGGCAATCTGTTTGAGCCTTTAAAGATTCCCATCTACCGGGCGCTTTGGATTGCCACGATTTTTTCCAATATTGGAACGCTGATGCAAAATGTCGGCGCGTCGTGGATGATGACGTCGCTGACGCCCTCCACTACGCTCGTCGGTCTGGTGCAGACGGCATCGACGCTTCCTGTTTTTCTTGTGGGAATTCTTGCCGGGGTGCTTGCGGATATTGTGGACCGCCGCTGGCTGCTGCTCATCACGCAGACATGGATGTTGCTTTCGGCGACAGCGCTGGGAGTCGTCACGCTTACTGGACACACAACGCCATGGATGCTGCTCGCGCTGACTTTTTCTCTGGGCTTTGGCGCGGCGATGAATCTGCCGGCATGGCAGGCGATCATGCAGGACATTGTGCCGAGGGAGTCCGTGGCGGCGGCGGTATCACTTAATAGCATGGCTTTTAATGTAGCCCGCTCGGTAGGTCCGGCACTGGGAGGTTTTGTGGTCGCGTGGGGGGGGGCCGCATCGGTGTTTTTCCTCAATGCGCTTTCCTTCATCGCCGTGGTGGGTGTGCTTTGGGTCTGGAAACCAGTCATACGGGAGCGGGATCACCTTAGCGAAGACGTCATCGGCGCGATCAGGGCGGGGACTCGCTACGTTCTCCATGCACACCGCGTTCATGCGCCGATGATTCGCTCGGCGGCATTTGTTCTTTGTGGCGGTTCCATCTGGCCGCTTCTGCCTCTGATGGCGCGGGATGTGCTCAAGACAACAGCGGCGGGATACGGCGCCATGCTGGCTGCGATCGGTGTGGGCTCGATCATCTCCGCGTTGCTTCTCCCACGGTTTCGAAAATCTGTGGCTCTGGATTGGATTATCGGCGTCTCCACCGGCTTGCTGATCATAGCCTGCTTTACTTTGGCTTTTTCCTCTCAGCGCATGGTTATTTTCGGAGCGCTGGTGCTTGCCGGGATGGCCTGGATCGGAGTTCTCGTAAATTTCAACGTGGCGGTGCAGACATCCGTGCCGGCCTGGGTTCGGGGGCGGGCGATTTCGTTTTATCTCCTGATTTTTCAGGGAATGCTGGCGGCGGGCGGTGCGATCTGGGGTTATCTGGCCGGACAGGTGGGAACACAGGAGGCTTTTGGAATATCGGGCATCGGGTTGCTTCTTGGATTAATCCTGATTCGCTGGTTTCCGCTGCATCTTGAGGAAAATCTGGACCTGAGCCCCTCCGCACACTGGCCGGAGCAGGAAATTCACCATGTTGAAGCCGAAATGGACGACGGTCCCGTGCTCGTGAATGTGGAATACTTCGTAAAACCGGAAAACGTCTCAGAATTTCGCCTGGTGATGCAGAAAATGCGCGAATTACGCCTGCGGGATGGCGCAATCCGCTGGCGACTTTACCGGGATATGTCGGATCCCGGACGGTATATTGAGCTTTTCCGGGTTCATTCCTGGGCAGAGCACATGCGTCAGAACGAACGATTCACGATGGACGACCGGCAATTAAAGGCCCGGGTCTACGCGATGCACACTGGCGAGGAGCATCCCCGCGTGTCCCATTTTCTCTCGGTAGAAGAGTAAGTGATCCCGGCCCGCGGCAAGCCATTTTTGCCGCGAAGAATGAAAATTTGATGATTCTGCGCTTTTTCTTGATGCCTTTAGAGTAGATGCCTAATTTGTGGCGTCTTCTTGCGCCGGAAAAGTGAACCGTGATAAGAAGAACTAATAAAAGGAATGAGCGCGACCGCAACTGAGCAACAACTAATTAATGTCCAAGTCGATGGGGAATGGAAACAGTTCCCCAAGGGCACGCGTCTTATTGAGGCTTGTATGAAGAGCGGGAAATACGTCCCGCATTATTGCTACCATCCCAAGCTGAGCTCTCCGGGCAATTGTCGCATGTGTCTAATTGAGATGGGCATGCCGAAGATGGATGCGAATCGCAAACCCGAGATGGGTGAAGACGGCCGGCCGATTATTAACTGGAGCCCGCGCCCTGCCATTTCCTGCGCGACCGAAGTCGCCGAAGGCATGGGTGTCCGCACTGAATCGCCGCTTGTCGAAGAATGCCGCAAGGGCGTTATGGAATTTCTGCTGATTAACCATCCGCTCGATTGTCCGATCTGCGATCAGGCCGGAGAATGCCGCCTACAGGAATTCAGCGTGGAATTTGGAAAAGGCGACTCGCGGTTTCTCGAGGAGAAAGTCAAAAAACCAAAGCAGGAAGATATCGGCAAACATATCGTTCTCGATGACGAACGCTGCATCATGTGTTCGCGCTGTGTCCGCTTCATGCAGGAAATCGCGAAGGATGATGTTCTCGGTTTCCTCGATCGCGGCAGTCACACGACGCTGTCGGTTTATCCCGGCAAACGCCTGGATAATAATTACTCTTTAAATACCGTCGATATTTGCCCCGTCGGTGCACTGACCTCGAAGGATTTTCGTTTTAAGATGCGGGTCTGGTTCCTCACGGAAACCAAGAGCATCGATGTGAATTGCGGCACGGGCAGCAATATCCTCATCGGCACGCGCGAAAATGTCGTTTATCGCATTACGCCACGTGAAAACGATTTCGTGAATTCCTGCTGGATGCCGGATTCGCACCGCATGAATTTCCATTACATTAATGACGAGGCGCGCTTGAAGACGCCTGCAATTAAGGGCATTGATCCCGAGGATGATATTTCCTGGGAAAAGGCCATCGAAACGTCCGCTCTCAAGCTTCGCCAGCACAGTGCTTCGGAAATCGCCGTCATCGCCTCGGCGCGCATGACAAATGAAGAGCTCTTCCTCGCGAAGAAGCTCATCGAAACGCTCAAGACGGAAAACTACGATATCGTGCCGCGTTTTGAAAAGGGCGATGGATTCCTTATCGCAGATGACCGTAATCCCAATACCGCAGGCGCACAGCTCCTCGGTGTTACGGGAACGACTCCGGGCGCAAAGCTGACCGGAATTGTGCAGGGCGTGAAGTCCGGCCAAATCAAGGCGTTGATTTGCCTTGGGGAAGATGTAACGAAGTGTGGATTGACCGAGGAAGACCTCGCGAAGCTGCAAACGCTGATTGTCACCGCCATCCTTCCTACTCAAACAACCGCACACGCTTCCGTGGTGTTGCCTGTAGTTTCCTTCGTGGAAAAGCGTGGATCGATGATCAATATCAAAAACCGCATCCAGCGTTTGAATAAAGCGATGGAACCCGTCGGCGATACACGCGATGACTGGGAAGTCCTGCGCGATCTCATTCAGGCGCTCGGCGGCGGAAATGGTATTTATCTTATTGAAGACCTCTTTAAGCAAATGGCAGCGGGGGTTCCTGCGCTGAGCGGGCTTTCGCTTTCTAAAATTGGCGATCTCGGAGTTGACCTTGCAGAGAAAATTTCTGGAGGAAAAGCATAGCGCATGGAGGCGATTCTCTTTTCTCCCGAGATTTTTCTCGTTTGGACCTCGCTGGCGAAAACAATCATTTTGCTGGGGCTCATTCTCGGGTTGGTTTCCTACACCGTCTATGCGGAGCGTAAGGTCAGCGCGTTGATTCAGGATCGCGTCGGTCCAAATCGCGTGGGTATTCCCCTCACAAAGATTGCTCTTCTTGGGCTTGGCCAGCCGATTGCGGATGCCATGAAGCTCCTTCTTAAGGAGAACTTCATGCCGAACAGCGTTAATAAGTTCTATTATTACATTGCACCCAAGCTGACGATGATCCCGCCGATCCTCGTGCTTTGCGTATTACCCTTCGGCAGCAGCCTCTTCGGCGTGCCAATGGTCATTGCCAATATCAATATCGGCATTCTCTTTGTCTTTGCGGTGACTTCGCTTGGCGTTTACGGAATCGTCCTCGCCGGCTGGGCATCGAATTCAAAGTATTCCTTCCTCGGCGGTATGCGCTCCAGCTCGCAGATGATTTCCTACGAATTATCCATGGGCCTTTCCGTGGTGCCAATCTTCCTCGTTATTGGAACATTGAACCTTCCGGAAATCGTGCAATATCAGGCGCAACATGGATGGTTGATTTCTCCTTATTGGCCACAGGGATTCAGTGTTCACTCCCTGCTTCAGGGCGACTGGTCGGCAGTGGGTCACTCCCTGATCGCAGGGTTTTCGTTAAAGCGCTTTCTGCTCTGGATTCCGATGCTGATTTCTTTTGTTGTTTTCGTCATCGCCATCTTTGCGGAAACAAATCGACTGCCATTCGATTTACCCGAAGCGGAGCAGGAACTTGTAGGCGGTTATCACACCGAGTATTCCTCGATGGGATTCGCGCTCTTCTTTCTTGGGGAATATGCCGCGATGATTTCCGGTTCCGGCGTCATTGTGACATTGTTTCTCGGTGGCTGGAGTTTTCCCTGCATTCCGGACGGAAATGCGACGACGATCTTCGGCTACAGCCTGCCATTCCTTTCGCCCATTTCCAGCGAGCATCTCGTTAGTCTCTTCTGGGGTCTTGTAAATATCGGCACGTTCTTTGCGAAAATCTGCGGCATCCTTCTGTTTATGATATGGGTGCGCTGGACGCTTCCACGTTTCCGCTATGATCAGCTGATGAAACTCGGCTGGTATGTCTTCTTCGAACTCGCGCTGGCAAACATTTTTATCGCCGCATTAATCCTGATGTACGTCAAATAAACCTATGGCATACGTAATCCCACGCCCTAAACTGAATTGGAAGGAACGCATGTTCCTGCCCGTATTCGTCGCTGGCCTCGCGATTACCTGGAAGCATTTCAAGAATCGTGTTCTCGGGCGGACAAAAGTCACGATGCAGTATCCCGAGGAAAAGTGGGATTCGCATTTGCCCGAGCATTACCGCGGTGCGCCGACCCTGGTGAAGGACGAATGGGGCCGCGAGCGATGTGTTGCCTGTCAGCTCTGTGAATTCATCTGCCCTCCGCGCGCGATCACGATTCATCCCGAGCAGATTCCTGGTGAGAACAAGTGGGAAAAGGTCGAGAAGCGGCCAAAAGAATTCGAGATCGATATGATCCGCTGCATTTACTGCGGCCTTTGCGAAGAGGTTTGCCCCGAACAGGCGATCTTTTTGCGGAAGGATTACTCCATCACAGGCCTGAGCCGTGCGGAAATGAAACACGACAAGGCTAAGCTCTACGAACTCGGCGGTGTGATGACCGGGCTTGTAAACAAATGGAATGACAAAAAATAATGGCATTTCAAAAGCCCTTTGCTAAAAACCGCGCACTTAATTAGATAACCAATTTTAAAATCATGTTACTGGCCTTATTCTGGATTTTTGCGGCACTGATGCTTGTCTTCGGACTTGGCGTCGTGTTTTTCCGCAGCCCTGTGTCCAGCGCCATGAGTCTGGTAATGTCCTTTGTCGCCCTGTCTGCACTTTTTGTGACGCTGAATGCCTACTTCATCGGCGTGATCCAGGTGCTTGTTTACGCAGGTGCGGTAATGGTTCTGTTCCTTTTCATCATCATGCTGCTCGATCTCCGCGCGGAAGAACGCCGGGCATGGAATCTTGCGGCAGTAGCAGGCGGCGCGGCGGTTGTCCTTGGATTTGTCGGTCTTCTTTTCCGTGTGCTTCAATCCAGCCCTATCTATAAAATGGGACGGGCGGAAATCTGGAATACGCATCTTAATGATGTGCGTCAGGTCGGATTCACCCTTTTCTCGAAGTTTAATCTTCCGTTCCAGATCGTCGGTGTGTTGCTGCTCGTGGCCACGATCGGTGTAGTAATCCTCAGCCGAAAGGAACTGAAATGAGTCCATCCCTCGGCGATTACCTTTTTGTAAGCGGCCTGTTATTTGCCATTGGCCTTGCCGGTGTGTTGCTGCGACGCAACATCCTCATTATTTTCATGTGCCTGGAGTTGATGCTGAACGCGGCGAACCTCTCACTCGTGGCATTTTCGCGTTACAACCTTACGGATCTGGGCCTGCCGAACTTTAATGCGCAGGTCTTTGTATTTTTTATCATTACGGTGGCGGCGGCGGAAGTAGCCGTCGGCCTGGCAATCATTGTGGCGCTGTATCGCGCGCGACGGACGACCCACGTCGAGGATCTTAACCGGATGAAATTTTAAACAATGAACGTGCAGACACTTCCATGGATCATTCTTTTTGCGCCACTGCTGGCCGCAATCGTGATCCTGTTTTTCGGTAAGTATTCCAAACCGCTGAGTGCGGGACTGGCGATTTTCTCCGCGGCGCTGGGCTGTGCGTTAAGCTGGTATTTGTTTCTCCATCCAACCGTGACGGAATCCTTCCGCATCGAATGGATGAATTTCTCCGCCTTCTGGCCGTATCATGACGTTCCTGCATTTCGTATTCCGATCGGATTTATCCTCGATCCGATAAGCCGCATGATGCTGGTCGTCGTCACCTCCATCGCGACGCTTGTGTTCATATATTCGCTCGGCTACATGCGCACCGAGGAAGGTTACTGGCGTTACTTTGCAGGGCTCGCGCTATTTCTATTTTCGATGCTCGGAATTGTCCTTGCGGATAATTTCGTGATGATGTTCATGTTTTGGGAGCTGGTCGGCGTCAGTTCCTACATCCTCATCGGGCATTACTTTGGGAAGAATTCTGCTGCGGATGCAGGCAAGCAGGCCTTTATCGTGAATCGCATTGGCGATTTTGGATTCATGGCAGGCATTCTTTTGCTCTGGTATGCCACGAAGACCATTGTGTTTTCGGAGATTCAGGAAAATGTCGCTCACGGACTTTTTGCGGATAATCAGCTCTATCTCGCCGTTGCGTGTATCCTTGTTTTTTGTGGAACGATCGGTAAATCCGCGCAACTTCCGCTGCACGTCTGGCTTCCGAATTCCATGGAAGGCCCCACACCGGTTTCCTCACTGCTTCACGCCGCGACGATGGTGGCCGCCGGTGTTTACATGCTGGCGCGTATTTTCCCGATTCTTCTGATGGCGCCGATGGCACGCGATGTGATCGCATGGGTCGGAGGCATTACGCTTTTTGTCGCGGCGCTCATGGCCACGCAGCAAAATGATATCAAACGCATTCTCGCTTATTCGACGATCTCGCAGCTCGGCTACATGGTGCTGGGCATCGGCGTTGCGCCTGTGGCGGATGTCGCCCTGTTTCATCTTTTCACGCACGCCTGCTTTAAATGTCTTCTCTTCCTCACGGCGGGTTCCGTCATTGTTGGGATGCACCATGAGCAGGACATCTGGAAGATGGGGGCGATTAAAAACAAAATGCCAGCTACCTTCCTTTGCTGTCTGGCGGGTGCCGCGGCATTGAGCGCAGTTCCGTTTACTAGTGGTCATTATAGTAAGGATCTCATTATAGCCTTTGCCTGGTCCAAGCCCCCGCTCTTCTGGCTCGCGCTTGTTACGGCAGGCTTAACGGCATTTTATGTCGGCCGCTTGTTCTTTGTGGTTTTCTTTGGCCCTCCACGGAGCGAACACGCGAAGCATTGCGCGGAATCTCCAAAGGTAATGACGGTCCCGATGTTTCTGCTGGCGCTTGCCGCGATTGGCGCAGGCTGGCCGTTCATCGCCGATAAGTTTTTCGTTCTGCCGGAAGTGCATGTCGAGCCACCGTTCTTTAACGCGATGACACTTGGCGCTTTGGTGCTTGGTCTTGGTGGCGCATTTCTTCTTTATCGCAATGTTGAGAAAGACCCGATCTCGATCCCATTTTTTGCCAACCGCATGTATATCGACAACCTTTATGCCCAGTTGGTGAAGTTTGGCCAGGATCGCGTGGGACTTGTCCTTGCTTGGATGGATCGCTGGATTATTGACGGAGCGGGTGTGCGCGGTTCCGGCAAAGTGGCGATGTGTGCGGGCTTTGCGCTGCGCCTTCTCCAGATCGGTAACATCCAGGCCTATGCCTTTTTCTTTGGTGCCGGCGTTGTCATCCTTATTTACCTTTTGATCCGATAATGAACGTAAGCCCGTTATTTTTTATCATCCTGCTGCCGATTATTGCCGCGCTGTTTATTATGGCGGGTGCCGCACCACGGCGTATTGCCGGCCTGGCGGCATTGGTGAACTTCCTCATGGTGGTAACCCTGCTTTTCTTCTACAAGCCGGGGGCCGCGGAACATTATCAGTTTGTTAAAACGTGGCCGATTCTTCCTGGTTACGGGTTGAATTTCACGCTGGGCGCGGATGGCCTCAGCCTGGTGATGCTGTTGCTTGCAACGCTCGTCACGCTTTGCGCGGTATGGGCCACGCCGAAAATCGAAAAGTGGGAAAGCGGATTTTTCGCATCGCTGCTATTTATTTCCGCGGGAGTTATCGGCGCATTTGCTTCGGTGGATGTCTTTTTCTTCTACGCTTTTCATGAACTGGCGCTCATCCCGACCTTTCTGCTGATTGGTATCTGGGGTTCCGGAGACCGACAGGCCGCTGCATGGAAAGCCACTATCTATCTTGCACTGGGCAGTTTCGTTCTGCTGATCGGCATCATCGGTCTCTACTTCAGCGCCGCGCCGGGCCATTTGCGCACGTTCGACATGCGCGGGCTGCAGGAACTCGCGAAAAATGGAGCCCTTGTGCAAAAGGACTGGGTTTATTTCCTTCTGCTCTTTGGATTCGGAACGCTTATTTCACTTTTCCCCTTTCACAGCTGGGCACCACAGGCTTATTCCTCCGCTCCCGCTCCGGCGGCAATGCTGCACGCAGGCGTGCTGAAAAAGTTCGGTCTTTATGGAATGTTGCGCCTGATCGTTCCTCTATTTCCCGAAACGATGCAGGTTTACATGAACTTGCTGCTCGTTCTTCTGCTTTTTAATATTATCTACATCGGCCTTGTGACGATTGCGCAGAAGAAGCTCGATTGGATGCTTGGTTATTCCAGCGTCATGCACATGGGATATATATTCCTTGGCGTGGCGGCATCATGGGAAGTCGTCATGAGTTATACCGGCGCTTCGATTTTGATGTTTGCGCACGGGCTTTCAATTGCAGCGCTGTTTGCCCTGTGTGGTCAGTTGCGGGAAAGAACAGGTACGGTGGAAATGAGCCAGCTTGGGGGGCTTGCCCGCAAGATTCCCGTTCTGTCGCTTCTCTTCGGATTCGCAACCATGGCCTCCATCGGTCTTCCGGGATTCGCAAATTTCGCCGGAGAAATTCTCGTATTTTTCGGCGCATTTGCCATGGGGATCAAATCCGGAGGCCTGAGTCCTTATCAGATTGCGACGATTGTTGCGCTGTGGGGCGTTGTCATTTCTGCTGTTTACGGGCTGCGTGCTTACCGGAAAGTATTTCTTGGCGAGACAGGGGTCGTTAATCCCGACATGCCAGATCTGAATCTTGGTTCACGCGCTGCGGTGATCCTGCTTTTGATCGGATTGATGGTCGTCGGCTTCTATCCTCAACCTTTTATTAATCTTCTTGCTCCGATATGGCTTCATTAAACCCCTTATTTCTTGAAACGGGCGTTGTTTGCATCGGTATTTTTCTGCTGATGGTGGAAGCTTTTGCGCCGAGCCTTAACAAGCGGACGCTTGGGTACCTTGCGCTCCTGGGGCTGGCAGTTGTTTTTGCAGCCACCTTTTTTATTCACGCACTTCCGGCGGATGCGCCGTCCGCGCAATTTTACACCACGGATTTTCTCGCGATGTTTTTCAAGCGTTTCGCGCTGATCGCCACGGCCCTTGTGCTGGTGATGTCTCTTGATTACGTCGAAGTACTCGCAAAGGGTGTCCCAGGGGTCACTCCGCAGGCCGGCGTGGGGGAATACTTCATTCTTCCTCTCTTCACATGCGCAGGGCTGATGTGGATGGCTTCGGCCGTTGATTTCATCATGATCTTTGTTTCCCTTGAGTTGGTGACAATTTCTTTTTACGTGATGGTCGCCTACATGCGCAAAAATGCGCTCTCCCTGGAAGCCGGCACCAAGTATTTGATCCTGGGCGCGCTTTCGACAGGATTCATCGTCTTCGGCATTACCTGGATTTTTGGAGTTACGCATCAGACCAATTTGCTCAAGATCAGCCAGTCGCTGCCGCTTCTTGCGGAAAATACACAGACCGGACTTCTTTTCGGACTCGGGCTGGTGCTCGTGGCTATTGGTTTCAAAATTGCCGCCGTACCTTTCCAGTTCTGGATTCCGGATGTTTATCAGGGCGCGCCAACGCCGACTTCAGCTTATCTTTCTGTAGGTTCCAAGGCCGTGGGTTTTGTGGTTTTGCTTCGTGTGCTGGATCCTTTTCTAACCGTGCCGATTTTTGCGCACAAGCTCGGCACGATTTTCGTCATCCTCGCAGCAGCGACGATGCTTTATGGCAATCTTGCCGCTATGCTTCAGAGTAATCTCAAGCGTTTGCTGGCATATTCCAGCATTGCCCATGCAGGCTATCTTCTTGTGGGCGTCGCAAGCATTGGTGCAACGATCGCGACAGCGGCCATCGGCTTCTATCTTGCAGGCTATCTGATAATGACGTTCCTCGCATTTATCGTAATGCTTCTTGTCGCGAAAGTGACGGGTGGCGAGGAAATCGAAAAATTCAACGGCTTGGGCAAGCGCGCGCCCTATCTTGCTTTTGCGATGCTTGTCTCCATGGTATCCCTTGCCGGCCTCCCTTTTACGGTCGGATTTTTTGGAAAATTCTTTATCTTCGCAGCCGCGATTGAGCAGCATCTCTGGACGCTGGTGGTCATTGGCGCGATTTCTGTGGCCTGCGGATTCTACTATTATCTCAAAGTCGTTCGCGCGATGTATTGGCTGAAATCTGCGGATGATGCAGAGCCAATAGAGATATCCCCGCTATCGGGATTTGTGATCACCGTATTGATTCTCCTGATTTTTGTCCTGGGTGTTTACCCTGTGCCGATTCTGCGTCTGCTGCACTAGCAGCAGAACACGCAGATTGATTTAACGGCGGGCGTTAAGCGCGGAAGTCCGCTCTCCAGTAATATAAAAGGCGCGAAGCGCCTTAGGTGTCCCTTTTATCCGGTAAACTCTGTTACAAGAAGTGTGGCATTGTGTCCGCCAAATCCGAAGGAGTTGCTCATAGCGACTTTCACTTTGGCTTCTCTTGCGACATTAGGAACGTAATCCAGATCACATTCCGCATCCGGATTATCAAGATTGATGGTAGGAGGAATCGCGCCGTGCTTAATAGCCAGTGCACACACGGCCATTTCAACGCCGCCTGCTGCGCCGAGCAAGTGACCAGTCATTGACTTGGTCGAACTGACCATGGTTTTTTTGGCATGGTCTCCCAGGGCACGTTTGATGGCTTTTGTCTCGCAGATGTCGCCGATCGGGGTCGAAGTACCATGAGCATTGATATAATCAATATCCGTCGGATTAATTCCGGCGTGGTTCATCGCCATTACCATACAGCGGCTAGCGCCATCGCCTTCAGGAAGTGGCTGCGTCATGTGATAGGCATCTGCACTTAGGCCGTAACCGGCCAGCTCACAATAAATTGGTGCACCGCGGCGCTTCGCGTGTTCAAGTTCCTCGAGAATCAAAATGCCGGCGCCTTCGCCCATTACGAAACCGTCGCGATCTTTATCAAAGGGGCGGGAGGCTTTTTCCGGTTCGTCATTGCGTGTGCTGAGCGCCTTCATGGCGGCAAAGCCCGCAACACCGAGAGGAACAATCGTCGCTTCCGCACCGCCGGCGATAATGACATCCGCGTCGCCGAATTTAATGATGCGCCATGCTTCGCCCATGCAATGATTTGCCGTGGCGCAGGCGGTGACAATCGTCATGTTTGGTCCACGCAGACCGTATTCCATGGAAACGATACCGCTTGCCATGTTGCTGATCATTTCCGCGATCGTGAAAGGAGAAGTGCGCGAAGGGCCGCGGGTGATCAGGCGCTCGGATTCATCCGACATGCTGCGGAGGCCGCCGATGCCGCTACCGATCATGACGCCGATGCGATCAAGGTCTGTCTTTGAGAAATCAATGCCACTGTCCGCGACAGCCATCTTGGCTCCCGCTACGGCGAGATGCGTAAATCGATCTGTGCGGCGCACATCTTTGGGAGTGCGGAAATAGTTAACGGCCGAAAAGTCGACTACTTCTCCAGCGATCTTGCAATCGTATTGGGTGGAATCAAACGCTTCAAAACGTCGGATGCCACTTTTACCGGCAAGGAGGTTTTTCCAGAATGTATCGAGATCATTTCCAACGGGGGAAATGACGCCAATACCTGTGACTACGACTCTTCGTTCACTCATCGTGTGGTTTTTCTAAAAGGAAGCCTCAAAAGAGGAGAAATACGGGGCATATTGCAACGAAAATCGGTTACTTTGTGCCCATTCCGACACTTTGTACGGTTTGAAATAGCTTACCTTCGGTCTTGATCGAAGGGGCGATTATGATTTCTGTCTCCTGAAACTCGCGAATCGAGGCCGCTCCTACGTTCCCCATGCAGGTGGTAATGGCGCCGACCAGGTTTTCGCTTCCATCGTCCACGGTAGCAGGGCCGAAGAGGATCTGCTTAAGCGGGCCGGTGGTTCCGACTTTGATGCGGGTTCCACGTGGGAGGTTGGCGTGCGGCGTGGCCATGCCCCAGTGGTTGCCTTTTCCGGGAGCTTCTTCCGCCTTGGCGAAAGCGCTTCCGACCATGACGGCATCTGATCCGCAGGCTAGGGCTTTGCAGACATCGCCGCCCTTGTTCATTCCGCCATCGGTGATGATGGGGACATAACGGCCGCTCTTTTTATAGTAAGCATCGCGGGCAGCCGCACAATCCACCGTTGCTGTAACCTGAGGAACTCCAAGTCCGAGAACGCCGCGGGATGTGCAGGCAGCGCCGGGACCGACACCGACCAATACACCGGAGACGCCGCATTCCATAATTTCGAGTGTTACATCATAGGCGACGGTATTTCCGATGATGATTGGAATGGAAAGTTCGGAGCAGAATTTTGCGAGATCCAGGGATTTATATTCCGTGGAAATGTGGCGAACCGTGGAAACCGTGCTCTGCACGACAAACACATCCGCCCCTGCCGCCTGGGCGATTGGGCCGTAGGCTTCTGCTTTTTGAGGAATTGAGCTTACGGCAGCATAGCCGCCGGCTTCCTTGATTTGTTTAATGCGCAGCGAGATGAGCTCTTCCTTGATCGGCTCGAGATAAATTTTCTGCAGGAGCGAGGTGACCTGGTTTTTATCCGCGGAGAGCACTTCCTTCAAAATCGAGTCGGGATCTTCGTAACGCGTTTGCACGCCTTCGAGATTCAGGACGGCGAGACCACCAAGTTTCCCCATCGCCTGTGCAAAGCGCACATCGACGACGCCATCCATCGCGCTGGCGAGAATGGGAATTTTTAATCGCAGGGGTTCCTGATTTTTGCGCGGGATGCAAAAACTGATATCCACTTCATTTGGATTAATGGTTATTGCACCCGGAACGAGCGCGATTTCATCAAATCCGTAAGTTACACGAGCTTTTCTATTTCTTCCAATCCACATTCCCATAGGTCAAATAATACTTAAGTTAATACGTTGCGTAAGACTGCCGCAGTGGGGACAGGCAGGTACGGGATTCGTGGAGCGATCTTCGAATTCATTGCAACAAATACCGCAACGAATGCGGTATCGCAACGACTTTACTTCACGTTTCCGGCGAGCCATTTCATACCCTATCCAAACCATGAAAATCGCGGCAAGAAAAACCAACACATAAAAAAGAATAAACCAGCCGAAGGTGACGCGAATCATGGCTTTTTATCTCCCGGTGCTGCTACTCCCCAGTGAAAGACCACCACTCCCCAGCGAATTTTTCCGGAGGCATTTTTCTGTAATTGCAGGTTTTGAAGATATTCTGTGGCTTTTTGGTCGAGTTCGGAGGAGCCGCTGCCCTTTTTGAGGAGAAAGATAAAACCAATCTTTCCGTCCGGAAGCACTCCAATGGAAAATTCGGCCGGTTCGGCGCTTTGCGTCGCATTGGGTGGCGGAGGCAGGGGCGCGGTCTGGGGGAGAATGTTTCCACGGAATTCAAGCTGGGTGGGGAGCCAGGGCTGGGGGGGCTGGGAGTGACCTTCGCTTTCCGGGATCACAACAATGTCCTGCGGCAAAATGACCGCGCCTGTGGGTTTTGGGATATGGAGCGGAGGCGCAGGCTGCAAATGAATGGTGGCAGAGTTAAAAGTGGGGCGATAAGGCGTTTTCAGCAAAGGCTCAAAGTCGGAATCGGAGCTCTGGCTGGCAGACAGCAGGGCGGGATCATTTGCTTCCAGCCAGTTCGTGATTTTTTCGTATTCCGGCGTGCCGGGGGAGAGAATGGCGATTTCTGCAGGGCGGGGCCTGGGGCTTTTGCCGGGGGGGTAGACGACATCAAAGAGAAACAGCACTCCGATATGAAACAACGCGGCGAGAAAAAAACAGAGTGGCAGGATGAGCTGAACTTTATGGCGCGAAGACCATGCAAAGTGAAAAAATGCGGGAGGCCGTATGGAAAACCGGGCTTTAGTTTCCATGGCCGGGGGAGGTGGCCAGCACTACGGAGTATCCGCGCTGGATCACCTGATTCATGACATTTACCACGAGTTCCAGCGGTGCTTTACGATCGGCTTTGATAATCACCGTGCGCGAGCGCGCCTTGTGCTGGTCCAGCCGGGTTGCCAAATCGCCCGGTGCCACTTCCTCATTCGCGAAAAAAACGGTGGGAACGGGCGTGGCCGTGATGCTGACGATTTCAGGGTCCTGTTGTGGAAGCAGGAGAAATGGAGAGAGAGGAACATTTACCGCAATGCCCGGCTGCAACAGGAAGCTGGTGCACAGCGGAAGCAGACCCATAAGAATCATCCCCATGCTGATAAAGGGCGCCAGGTAGAGCAGGCTCTGCCGGGGCTGCGGAGAGCGGTGTAGTTTCACGGCGCGGTTTTTGCTGGAAGCTCGGTGACTTGACTATCGTGAATAAGGTGAAGAACTTCGATTCCGCCGCGCTCCATATCGTGGATCATTTCATTGGCGCGGGAGGAAAGGTAACAAAACGCAACATAGGCAGGAATGGCGATCGCGATTCCCGTACCGGTCGTAAGAAGGCTTTGGTAAATTCCTCCGGCCATGTCTGCCGCCGTCGTATATCCGCTGTGGTTGGAGATCACCTGGAAAGATTCAAGAAGGCCGACCACGGTTCCCAGAAGTCCGATCAAAGGAGCCACATAGGCTACGGTCGAAAGCAACGGAAGATTACGCTCGAGTTTCGGAACCTCGAGTTGCCCCGCTTCCTGTACGATGTCTCGCAATTCCGTGCGAGGGAGCTGTCTGCGGGCAAGCGCTGCACGGATGACGCGCGCAACAGGGCCGGGAGTATTCGCCGCCTCCTGAAGGGCTTCCGTGTAGTTGCCTTTTCGGATCAGAGTGGAGAGCCCGGTAAGGAAGTCTCCGACGTCCATGGATGCGCGATGAAAATAAATGATGCGTTCCGCAAATGCTCCCAGCGCCGTAAGGCTGCAAAGAACGAGAAGCCACATCAACGGACCACCCTTTTGTAAAATATCTAAGACACCCATAGAGGCGTAATCTTATTCCGGTCTTTGCGATAACCGCAATTCCCGATTCATCGAGTATCTAGGATGATGCTTCCGGCGTTTTTTTGGATTCCCGGGCGAGGTGCAGATTTGCGTCGCCGAGGCATTTCATGACATCCTGGAGCCGCTCCCGCACACCGGGGGCAAAGCCGTGATTTTTATGCAGAACTAAAAAGTATAAATCCTCATAGCGGAGTACGCTGATGGGGCCTTTTTCGGAGTATAGCGTCATTGCGGGAATGGGGCCGACCCCCACTTCCTGAAAGCCATCCTGCATGTGGAGCAGAGTGGCCATGGCGTTGGTTCCCAACGCTGTAATATCAACGCTGGCGGGAACATTGGCTGATAAAACAATACCGGATCTTCGGGCGAGAATACAGGATCGGATGCCGGGAAGGGCGCTGCACAGTTCGATCGTGCGCCCGATAGTCAGCGGTTCATCCGTCATGAACAGGGTCTGTAATGCTTCCTGGTGGGGGATTTCCTCTTTGGCGCGTCGCTCCAGCAGGGATTTCTCACTGACAGGCGCGGTGGTGGGAGCGGAGGGTTTCGACTCCGAAACTGGAGAGGTCGAGATATCCAGAGGTTTAAAGGACTCCGGCAGGAACGGCTTGATCGCACCGGAACCAGAGGAGCGGGTGGGCAGGTTTGACTGGATAGGTTTGATCGCGACAGATGGTGTGGGCGGCACCACAGGAGGGGGGGCGGATTTCTTGCGGAAAAGCGGTAAGCGGTCAAAAAGCCGGCGTTTTTGGACAGGATCAATACTTTCACTCGTTTGAGGGGCCGGATTGGTAACCGGCTGCTTTGGCAGGGTGATTGGCGGCCGGACGTTTGCCTTCGAGATTAAGATAGGAGTTGGTGCTGTATCGGCCACTATTGTTACAGGAGGTTCGATTACAGGAATGGGTTCGGCTATAGGGGCCTCTTCCTTTACCTCTGGCGCAGGGATTTCTGCTGTGGGCTCTTTTGCGGGCTCTGGCTCCTGCACAGGAGACGTAATCGCTTCAGTTTTGATCAGAGGAGGGAATGCTTTTTCCGGTACAACAGGAGGTGGAACAAATTCCTCCTTTTTAACGGCATCCTCAATTGGAGGAATTACGAACGGTTTTTTGGCTTCATAGACAAAGGAAGACCTTGCACTCGCAGGCTTGAGGGAGGGCGGCGGAGAAAATTTCCAGTCGATTTTTGGCAGAACTGGCCCCGCAGGCTCTATGGTGGGAGCAGCAGGAACAATTTCCTTCTCCTTTTCAATCTCGGGTTTTACGCGAAGTGCTAATGCTACGGAAGTTATTGCCGGAAGAGGTTTTTCTGCGGGAGGTTCGGCTTTAACCACAGGTTGCGGGGCCACGGGCTGTACAGGCTCCGGCTGGACGACTTTTGGCTCTGGAATAGGTTCCGGTTTTGGATCTTCTGGAAGAGCTTCGCGGAGAGTCGCAAGTTGATAATGCCGGGCAATGCGCGAGGCGGGAATATAAAGAAATTCCTCCCGTTTTTCCTCGGGAAGATGAAATAACCCTGTCGGCAGTAATTCCGCCAGTCGGGAGTAGCGGATACGGGGAACGATCCCTTCAAAAATTTCTTCAGAGGGAAGGCCGACCATGATCTGCTCATCCTGCGCGCCGGGCGTCAGCACGTCAGGGGGCACGAGGTCTGCAAGTTCACTCCATTTTACAAAGATGGTTTTTGGAGGCTGCTGAAAATAGCGGTATCGCGTAGCGGATTTTTGATCCGCCAATGAAGATGGGAATGCCTCAGCTCCCGGGGTTGTCGTCTCAGCCATATTTGTGGAGTGCGATTATAAACTGCATTGGCGGGAATTATCCAAGGGTTTCTCCTGAAATTTGGACGCACGGAATTTTTGACGCCGTCCAATCGGCTTGCTAGATTAGAGGATTCTCAGGCTTGGCATTACGCGGGTCGGAAAAATACACATGGATTTTAAATATAACGAAGATGGATTGATTCCGGCGATTGCTCAGGAAGCATCCGGCGGGGAATTCCCGACCGGCCGGGTTTTGATGGTGGCATGGATGAATCGCGAGGCCGTGGAAAAAACGCTGGCCTCGGGATTGATGCACTACTGGAGCCGCTCCCGAAAAAAATTCTGGCTGAAGGGCGAGACCAGCGGACACACCCAGCGCGTACTTCGCTGGTTTGTGGATTGTGACCGCGATGTGCTTCTTTTCGAAGTGGAGCAAACAAGCGGCGCCTGCCACACCGGCTATCGTAGTTGCTTTTTCCAGGAGCTGGATAAAAACAGTGAGCCCATCGCCATCAGGGAAAAGAAACTTTTCGACGCAGAGAGCACTTACGCGAAGTAAAAAAATCGCGATTCGCCATCTGACTTTTTGTTCGCTGTAATAATGACCCGAAGGGTCTAAGGAAGACTAATCGTGACATCCAGAAGCGGCGCGCCTTCTGGAAAAGCGATGCTCTGCATCTTCGTTTTTCCAGACGCGGCTGTCACCGTAATCTGATAATCTCCATAGAAAGCGCGGGTGGAATATATTCCATCCGCGCCGGTCATGCCTTCGGCTTTCGTCCACCATTTCGTGTGAATGAGTTCCTGTAGCCGGGTATAGGCGGGTTTGGGAGACATGTCAGAGCGCAGCAGGCCCGCCGGGGCGTTCTTCCAGGCATCGTGATCGCTCATGTCCCACCAGGAGATTGCGTGGACAGAGGGATGGCTAAATAGGAGCGTATAAAATTGCGTCACATAATCCGCCTGCCTGGCTTCTCCCTCTGGAGTGGATGCCTGAGACGTACCGCTTAGCACGGTGACCTCCGTGAAATGAAGTGGCTTGCCCAGTTTTCCGAAAGCTTCGCAAACCTGCCAGACTTTGGTGAGCGGCCATGTTCCTGCATGCATGTGAGACTGGATGCCTATGGCATCGGGCAGTTTGCCGTCGGCCTGCAATTTGCTTAATAGTGCGAGATTGGCCGCGCTCGTATCGAAATCATTATAAAGGAATGTCTTTGGCGGTCCGCCGGCTTCCCTGGCCGCCGTCCGCGCCCAGCTCAGCGAGGTCTCAACTACTGCCGCCGGGCCATCGAGATCGATCCACGCGCATTCACCATTGGACGGCGAATACCACTGCGCGCAATTTACTTCATTGATCACATCCCAATAGGCGATCGTGGTCTTGTAGTGTCTGATCAAATCCGTCACACGGCCATGAAGCAGCGCGATGGCTTCATCCGGATTATTCGATGCCCATGCCGGCCAGACCTCATGATAAATGAGTGGATGCCCTTTCGCGGTGATGCCGTGCGCGGCGCACCACTCAGCCATTCTGTCGAGTCGGGGATAATCGAGCACACCCTGCTTTGCTTCGAAGGCTCCCCAGTAAAATGGCAGAGTGGCAAAATTAAAAAGTGTGCAGTATTCCGCCTGGTATTTTTGCTGT
>JBDSIH010000215.1:0-4397 GCA_039918055.1 Chthoniobacterales bacterium | reverse complement strand
CAGGCGCTCAACAGCCTTATCGTCATGCCTAATCAAAAGAATCTTGGGGCGGCGAAATCTGCCCTGAGGGCAACGCATGCCGCATTGCTGCAGGCAGAGGCTTCCATTTTTTATGTCGATGCAGGCTCATCGGCCGAAATCCTCAGCCTCCAGGATCCGGCAAATCTTTATGGATCGAATGGAAAAATAACAACTTTTGACGAGCTCAATAATCTTCTCGATGGCTATCTTGCTCAGCGAAGCAGTCCCGAGAATGCACAGCTTATTGAAAAATCGATGGCAATTCAGGCCAAAATGCTTGCCGCAGGCATGGGGAAATTCACCCAGGCATGGGAGACGGAGGATAAGGCAAATTTCCGCAATCAATTTTTCATCCATAATCCCACCGATGCCATTGTGCGCACCTTTCAGGGGCTTGTCATTTTTACCGGTATAGTCCTACCAAGAAACATTCAGGGCCTGGATCTCGAGGGGCTTAGTACGGATCGCTCTTTATCCGCAGAGGAAATTCTCGGTGCACTTTCGGGAATCCAGGATATCTGCATGGGAGGTAAGACCAGCGAGAACGCCGATTCTGATCCGGCAGGAGGACTGAATGCATTAATTGAAATTCAGGATCCCATCATTGCAAAATCCATAGACGATGCAATAGCGCACGCCATGCAAATAGCGAGACAGCTTGCCATCGAGGATGATGTGAAAATACGCAGATCGCTTCTGGGGGCCTTAAGCGATCTTACCAAACAACTGAAAAAAGCGGGAAGTCTCCTGCATGAGTCGAGTGCGTCGCTCGCATTATCGCAAAAATAGAAAGATACCGATGGTGAGAATTAATCGCGCTTCTATTTTTATTCTACTCGCTACAGTTGCGATTCCGCTAATCGGACTATACGCGGCCGAAGTCGCTGTGCCTCCAGATGGTAGTAATCTTCCCTCCTGTGTGATTAATGCGAAGGACACGACCTTTGCTTATCTGGCAGTGAATCAGAAGGTACCTGTATTTATTTATTTTACGGATGACAGTCATGAGGCCTGTAAGAGTGAGGAGGCGATAGTGGAGGATCTTGCCAGGGAGTATGCGTCAAAAATCAGGTTTGTGCGCGTGGATGCGTCGAAATGCTTCCGTGTGCTTCACGCCAATAAGATCACGCGTTTGCCTGCATTTTGTTTTGTAAACCGACCTGCACACGCCACGCTGAATTTTGAGGGTTACCTGGATAGCAATGGTATACGGGGATTTATCGAACAGGGATTGAACCCCCGGTCGATCATTGATCATGCAAATGCCAAATATGCAAACCGCGAATATAAAGAAGCGATCAATGTTTATACGCAGGCCACGCAGATCGATCCGAATAATCCGGCGGTTTACAACGGGCGCGGCAATGCCCGCTATGCTGTGCAGGATTACCGCGGAGCCGTGCAGGACTATAGCAAAGTCATCGAAATTAATCCCAGCGATGCAGCGGCATATGACAGCCGGGCCCAGGCGAGGAATGCGAAGGATGACCTTGATGGCTCCATTGCGGATTTCAGCAAGGCGATAGAAATAGTGCCCTCAAGTGCCGAGCTATGGAATGGCCGGGCGTTTGTCAAAAATAAGAAAGGCGATTACGACGGCGCCATTGTCGATTGTTCCCGCGCGATTGAGATTAATGCAAAGCTTTCCGAGGCTTACCAAAATCGTGGTAAAGCGAAGCTTGGTAAAGACGATTACGACGGGGCCATTGCGGACTTTCGCCAGGTTCTTTCCATGGGAAACACAATGGCTGTGCTGGATATCTGGGTGGCGCAAATGCGACAGGGTAAAAAACCTGTTGCTCAGCGCGAATTGGTGGAGTTTCTGGATAAACATCCAAGTCATTCCTTTGAGCAGGATTGCACCACGCAGATCGGAAGTTTTCTTTTAGGAAAGACCTCGGCCGACACGTTGCTTTCACGAATGACCACTCTCGATCCCGGACCAAAGCGAAACATAATCGCCTGTTATGTTTATTACTATCTGGGTGAGAAGAAGCTGATAGAAGGGGATCAGCATGAAGCCACAAAATCTTTTGAAAAAGTAGTGGCGACTGGGGAAACGAATATGATTTCCTACTCTGGCGCGATGGGCGAAATAGCGAAACTAAGAAATGGAACTCCCGGTAAAAACGAGGAAACTCCAGGGGCTGTTGTTTCAAGCGCCGTAGTTATTCCGGAGGTTTCGTTGGATTCGAAAAAGACCGTTTTTTTGGGAGCAAAAAAAGATGCCTCTGCATTTTTTCATATGGGTGAAATGTTGGAAGCCACGTGCTGGAAAAATTACTTCGTGGCTCTGGGTGGCAAGCTGAATGGAAGCTTTTCGGAAATGATGAATCAGGCCATTTCCCTGGGGGCTCCGGGGCCTGTCCTGGAGGATATCCAGCGAATGCGGGATATCGCCGGGAAAATTCCCTTCTCCGTATCGAAAGAAGTGTGGACGACCGAACAGCACAGTCTGGCAAAAACCTGTCAGCCCCGTGCAGAAGTCTGGAATCGCTGGCTGTTACAGCGGGGAGATGATGAGTATCTATATTTCTGGCTTGGGCGGTTTTCACTGCGTTCATGGCTGGGTGTGCAGACGGATGTTGTCAAGTATCACATCCCCATTTCTGACCGTATCGACGATATCCAAAGCATCGTGCAGGGTGCGAGGAGTATCCTTGTCGATAAGCGTTATGAATCGACGGTGAAACAACTCAGCATGAAATCCTTTATCGCCTTGAAGGAAATGGATTCTCTTGAGGCGGCTCTAAACACGTCTGTCGCACCCAAGGGCCCGACACTCGCGCATATCAATATGCTGGGAAGTGCGGGCAGACAATTGCGCGAACTGAACAATCAGGGTGATCTTGTGAAGCAGTAGAATGTCCTAAATAGTAGTTTCCTACTGCAGGAAGCTTCACGCGCGAATCCAAAGACCAAGGCCTTCATGGTAGGCGGGCGGGGCTTGAGCTTGTGGGATGATTATGACAAATCCCGCTACGCGCTGACACTTACTCTCATCGAGAAGACAGTGAATGCCACGGTATTTTTAAGATAGTATGACGCAAATATTTATCGACACGCCGCCAACTCTTTCAAAAGCGCCTTATGCACCTGAATGCCGGTTTCGAAATTCCGGATGGGCATATTTTCATTAGGAGAGTGAATCTGACAATCGGGTGAAGCGAAGGCGACGAGCAGGGTATCGGCGCCGAGGATGGTTTTGAATTGCTGGAGAATGGGGATCGATCCGCCTTCGCGCATGAGGGCGGGTTCCTTGCCGAAGGTATCCTTCAGCGCTTTTTTTGCGGCGATGCTGTATTTGGACGTCGGATCGACGAAGTAAGGGAGTCCTCCGTGTCCGTGACGAACTTCAATGGTCACTCCTGGTGGGCAATATTTTTTGAAGTGTGCTTCGGCCAGCGCCTGAATTTCTTCCGGCGTCTGGTCGGGCACGAGACGGAAGGTGAATTTTGCAAATGCTTCCTTAGGTAATACAGTTTTCGTTCCTTCACCCTGATAGCCACCACCGATGCCGTTGACTTCCGCCGTGGGCCGCGCGCCGACGCGTTCGAATGTATTGTAACCTTCTTCGCCCCACAAAATAGGTGACCCGGCAAGTGCGAGGAAGTCATTTTCTTTGATGGGGAGCTTGCTTGTCGCTTCGCGTTCCCAGTCCTGTAACGGATGCACCTTGTCGTAGAAGCCTTCGATGCGGACGTGCCCTTTCTCATCATGCAGCGATGCGATGAGGCGCGATACAGCGGTAATCGGATTTGCAACTGCGCCACCGAATATTCCGGAATGCAGATCACGCTCCGGTCCGCGCACGATGACTTCGAGCGAAGCAATGCCGCGTAACCCATACGCGATGGTGGGCCAGTAATCCGCCGCCATCATCGTATCGGATATAACAATGATGTCGCACGCGAGGCTCTCGCGATGTTTTTGAAGAAAGTCTTCTAGATTGGAACTGCCAATTTCCTCTTCACCTTCGAGCAGGAAGGTGAGGTTCACCGGGAGGTCGCCGTCTTTGAGTAGTTCTCCCGCGCCGAGGATATGCGCGAGCGTCTGTCCTTTATTGTCGGTTGCTCCACGGGCATAGATGCGGCCGTCGCGAATCGTGGGCTCGAAGGGTTTGCTGGTCCACTCTTCCAGTGGATCGGGTGGCTGGACGTCATAATGACCATAAATAAGCAGAGTAGGGAGTCCGGGTTTGTGCGCGTTTTTGGCGACCACGACGGGGTTTCCGGGCGTCTCATGGAGCTCGGCCTTCATTCCCAGGGTTTCGAAAAGGTCTTTTAGCCAGTTTGCACAGGCGACCATGTCTTTCAGGTGTTCGGACTGGGTCGAAATGCTTGGAAAGCGCAGGTATTCAAGGAGATAGTCGACAG
>JBDSIH010000214.1:0-4699 GCA_039918055.1 Chthoniobacterales bacterium | reverse complement strand
GGCGTGCCAGGAGTTTCTGCAGCTCCTCAAAAACCCCTTTCCGCCGCTCCTGGAGTTATTGCTCCAAAGCCAGCCTCCATAGTTTCTCCGGGCATTGCCGCAGTTCCTGCAGCCGCAGTAGCTCCCGGTGCACCGATCGTGCCTGCTTCCGCAAAACCTGCAGCCGCCGTTTCTACTGAGCCTGTGGCTTTAAAGCCCGAGACGAAGAAGGAAACAACACGGGTTCCTGCTTCAGCATCGAAGCCGATGCCTCAGGCAACGGTACAGCTCAAAGCTGCGCAACCACCTTCCCAATCCGCTTCTGTTAGCACCGCATTAAAGATTCAGCCTGTCGCGCCGGTTGTGACACAGCAAGGAATCAGTCCGGTTATCGGTGGTATTGCTGCAGGAGTCGCACTGGTAGCAGTACTCGTCCAGCTTTGGATGATGCTGTAATTTTACAGCTATCCTCATTGCAATTGGTCGGGCTTGCGCTTTATTGTAAGCACATATGGCCAGCGAAAATGTTCTTGAGCTTACAGATGCGAACTTCGATCAGTTGATTTCCCAAAACGACAATCCCGTGCTTGTCGATTTTTGGGCTCCATGGTGCGGACCCTGCAAAATGCTTGCACCGCTTATCGATCAGATTGCCGATGAGAAAAAGGGAAAAGTCACCGTAGGTAAAGTCAATGTGGATGAAGCTCCCGCCATTGCCCAGAAATTTGGAATTCAGGCAATTCCCACCATGATTATTTTCCGTAATGGGGAAGTAAAACAAAAGGTTACCGGATTGACCAGTAAGGCAGACCTTCTCGGAAAAATCGCAGCAGCCTAAAACTCAATTTTTTAAATACAGTGCATGCAGTAGCGGGATGCCGCTGCTGCTTTGCTGTTTCCGGCTTTAACCGGGACTTACCGAAGACTGTGGGGTGGGTGTTTCCTGAGGTGTAGGCGGAGCAGGAGAAGCATCCGGTGTGGGCGTGATGGAAGGGGAAGACGCGGGCGTGGCGGCAGGCGTTGAAGTAGGTGTGACGAGAGGTGAAGAAGCAGGCGTAGGGGAAGCGGATGAAGCAGGCGTTGCCGAGATCTCAGGTGAAGGAGTAGGAGATGGCGTCGGAGTTGGGGTAGGTGTCGGAGTGGGCGTTGGCCATGGCTTCACGAGATTCTCCCAATGATGCAGGGGAACGGGAGAACCACCCAGTTCCGTAAGAAATTTTTCACAGGCGGCGTGCCATTTTTCAAGATCGGGCTGCGTAAACGGGCGCTCTGCGGTCTTAGGAAAGATAAGATAGGTGACTTTAAGATCATCGACGGGGCGGGACATTCCAGTGGAAGATCCCATGATTTCCTTGCAGAGCCGTAGCGAAGCTTCGCCGGTTTTGTAGGAGGGGCCGGTATCGCCCACAATGGCCGGGTAAAGGCTGTTATTATAAATTACGATGGCGTAATCCCCAACTTCCACGGAAAAGGAATCGTTTTTTGCCTGCACCATAAAGCCTGGCACCACAATGAAGGGATCTGAAGTGGCCACCAGAAAGCTCATTCGTTTCAGCTCATTTACCTGCGTGGTGAGCTGATCGATGCGTGCTTTTAATTCCCGTTTTCTTTCTGAGGAATTGTTATTATTCGAATGCTGTGCCCGTGCATCGGAAAGCTTTTTTCCCAGGGAGGAAAGGAGGGGGTTTGGTCTTTCGGTGACCTTTGACCAGCGATAGCTGGTCTGAGGCTGATAAAATGAAGAGTCTTTATCCGCGTCAATATTGCGGTCGCCATCGGACCCGTCTGTATTGACGTCCATGTCTCCCTGCATCAATACCGCATGGCGGCCGGATACCGGATGCTTGAAAAACAAAATGGTATCGCAGTCATAGAAATTATGAAGGGAGAGAAGACTGTCGATTCGCGTGAGACGCTCGCGAATGTACTGAAGCTTGAGATTGTACAGTTTTACAAAGTCTGGAGAAACGGTGGCATTTTGGAGTAGCAAGGGCATGTCATTGAGCAAATGCGGAAGCTTTGGATTTGCCTCCGAAAGGTCCGAGAGGGTTTTTGCAGGCCGGGGGAGAGAGGCTCTGACCGTCAATTCCAACTTATAGTTTTCCGGGTCTGTCCGGTCGGAAATTGCCGTGGCTTCAGAGTTTTCCGTAACAAGCTTGGTTTGCACAAGCATGCCATTAAACAGATGTGCCACATCCATTGGTTTCCGGCCAACGAATGGCATCGGCGTAGGAGTGGGGGCCACGGAGGCGGACGGGAAAGGTTTGGGTGTCGGCGTTGCAGGGGGAACAGGGGCTGCCGGCTTACAGGATGGCAGTAAAAGCGCCGCTAGGACCAGTAGGGACAAACGATGAAGAATGCGCCTCATTACGCATGCATGACAAATGCTGAATAGACTTCAGGGGGAATATCAAGCATCCGGTAATCACTTGAGGATACAAATAAGAGCGACTGCTTGCCCTTGCCGAGAAGCTTAATATGGGAGTCGTAAATCTCATGCTCAAGGGTGACGAATTTACGATTGTAGTTTGCGATGCGAATCTTGACGGTTACCGTTTCAAATTCCCGGGTTTCGTGCACGAACTTGTGTTCGAAGGAACGTGTAAGAATATAAAAGGGCGTATCCTTCAGGTTGAACTTGGGCATCACTTTGTTGAAGAAAAGTTCCCGTGTTTTTCCGACCCACATGGCATACATGCCGAAGTAGACATTTCCCACGGAGTTGGTATCGGCATAAGTTGCCACAAAAGTATAGACGAACCATTTGTCTTCGAAGTGTCCTTCCGGCGGATGCATCCATGCCGTAATTCCACTTGGTGCAGCGGCGGTAGACGCTGGCAGGGAGGCAGCGGTGGCGCTTCCCGCCGTCTCAAGTGCGGAAATAGCTCTCGGGGAAGTGGCTTCGAGTTGTTCGGTATCGCTTACAAACTCTTCAGCCGAACTGGGCTTAATGAGGATCCAGATTACGTAACCGAGCGGGAGCAGGGAACCGATAATCTGAAATGCCGGATAGTATAGAAAATAGCCAAATGCGAAAATGACAACGGCGAGACTTCCGATGCAGAACATCTTGATCTGTGGAATCGCATTTGCCGGGCTGTTCATGAATGCGCGGGTAATGCCGAGCAATGCATAGCCAACAAAAAACGTGGCATAAAAAATCATGAAATATTCGAGCTCCAGCCGCACAAAGACGGCAACGAGTGCGATGACTCCGCACAGAAGATAGGTCGGTATGGGGGATGTAACGAGGCGTTCGGGAATCAGCGAAAAGATCGGATGATTGCTTGCCCGCACATGGCTTTGCAGAAACCAGCGGATGGCGATGTAGCCACTATCCAGCGTAGTAAGAATGCAAACACACAAGAAGATCGCATAGGCACCAAAGACGTAAGGATGCTCGCCAATATGGTTGTATAAAAAGCGAACGAGGACTTCCTGGGCATAGGTGCGCTCCGCAATTCCCTGGCGGATGAATTCGCCGGCTCCGCGATTGAGTGCCCAGAGTGT
Source organism: Chthoniobacterales bacterium (assembly GCA_039918055.1). GTDB lineage: Bacteria > Verrucomicrobiota > Verrucomicrobiia > Chthoniobacterales > JBDTJR01 > JBDTJR01. Next base: position 1,210 of record JBDSIH010000214.1, on the reverse strand, counting down.
CATTGTGCTGTGGAACAGCAAAAGGAGGAAAAATACGACGGCACCGATAAGAAAGCTCGCAGCAATGGAGACCCGCTCGCGGTGCATCTGAATGGCCCGCTGCCACTGCTGAAGATCGAGCCAAGGGCCGATCAGGAAGCCGATGCAGATGGGAACCACGTAGCCGAAAAACTTCCAGTCATTCAGCGGCGCAAATTCGTGCACGGTTGTTACCGCATAGTCATTGAGCTGCAGCATCATCGTCGCTATACACGCGCCGATCATCAGCAAAAATACGCCGTGGCTGAATTTGACGCGCTTAATATTAAACTCTTCCCCGAAGAGGATGGCCGCCGCCAGTGCGACAAGCAGCGTAAGTGGAAGATAAAGAAGTTCCGGCCCCATGTGGAGGGGCTGCCATGCATAACGGATGAATGCAAAAAGCGTCAGAGTGATAGCCAGAATCTGATAAAGGAAAAATACGAGACGGAAGGGACGCGACCAGTTTGTAAAAAATTTCGCAAGAGATTCGGATCCAGGATTACGCCGCGCAATGTGATGGGTCACAAACCCGAAGAGCACCAGGCCGAGGGCGTTTGGAACGGCAAAGCTGGCAAAGCCCACCAGACCATATTGTGCGGTAAACTGAACTGAGAAGAAAAGACCCAACCCCCACATCCATGAGAGGGCTACGGTATTTCCCCAAAGAAATGTATTAAACCAGCGCGACAGCGTTTCTTTCACAGTGTGTAACTAACAGGATTCTTTGCCAGTTCGCAACCGGGAAGGTGCAAAGAATGTAATTGGCAGGAAACTCACTTGCCTTTGGCGCACGAAACTTGCACAACATCAGGTTTGCGTGGATTCTAAAGATCCTGTGTTTTCATGAAGATTCTCGACCGGTATGTAGGAAAAAATATTATCATCACCAGCATTTTTGGCGTGGTGGTGCTCAGTCTCGTGCTCATTCTTGGAAAAATCTTCAAGGAAGTGCTCGATCTTCTGATTAATCACGACGTTCCCCTGAAGTACGTCGTGGCCTTCTTTATCTATGCCCTTCCGTTTTCGCTGACATTTACCATCCCCTGGGGTTTTTTGACCGCCCTTCTTCTCATTTTCGGACGTATGTCGGCGGATAATGAACTGATCGCACTTAAGGCTAATGGGATCAGTATTCCCCGTGTTTGCATTCCGGTGTTTATTCTTTCGATCTTTTTGAGCATTTTTTGTT
>JBDSIH010000213.1:0-2071 GCA_039918055.1 Chthoniobacterales bacterium | reverse complement strand
AGCGCTGAACGTGAAGTACCGGGATGTGCGTTACATTATTCCTTTCATTATTTCTGCAGGGCAGTGGGTCAGTCCCGTTTATTACAGCAATGAGCTGATCCAGCATAAATTCGGAAAAGTCTTTGGTTCGACGGGCTTTCTCCTCTACTCGCTCAATCCCCTGGTAGGTGTCATTGACGGCTTCCGCTGGGCAATTCTGGGTGATGTCGTTTCGATTTACTGGCCCGGGTTTTTTCTCTCTTCTACAATTTCTCTCATTTTACTTTATATCGGCGTGCGTTACTTCCGTAAGACCGAACGCCGCTTTGCCGATACCATCTGATTATCATGGCGGAAACTGATATTGTTATTCGGTCGGAGAATCTTTCGAAGCTTTACATGATCGGCCATCAGCAGGCCGAGCGACACTCCACGCTTCGGGATAAGATGTCCGCCTCGTTCCGTTCTGTTTTCAAGGTCAAAACGGCCGAGCAAAAATCCCAGGAGGAGTTCTGGGCGCTGAAAGATCTCTCGTTTGAAATTAAGCGCGGCGATGTGGTGGGCATCATCGGTCGCAACGGCGCGGGGAAATCCACCTTATTAAAAATTCTCTCCCGTATCACGGAACCCAGCAAAGGCCGCGTCACCATGGTCGGACGCGTGGCAAGTCTGCTGGAAGTCGGTACGGGATTTCACCCCGAACTGACAGGCCGCGAAAATATTTTTCTCAATGGCGCGATTCTCGGAATGACACGCGCGGAAATCCGCCGGAAGTTTGATGAAATCGTCGCGTTCTCCGAGATCGAGCGTTTTCTCGATACGCCGGTCAAACGCTACAGCAGCGGAATGTATGTGCGTCTTGCATTTGCGATCGCTGCACATCTGGAGCCGGAGATCATCGTCATTGATGAAGTGCTCGCCGTGGGCGACGCGGAGTTTCGCAAAAAGTGCCTTGGTAAAATGAATGATCTCGCTACTGGAGACGGGCGCACGGTTCTTTTCGTAAGTCATGACATTTCGGCGATCACCACGCTTACTAAACGCTGCCTTCTCCTCCGGCAGGGCGGGCTTCAGTTTGATGGTCCCACCGCAGAGGCAACGGCGCTGTACATGGCGGACCGGCAGCAGGCCGGGCATTACGAAAATGAAAAATCCGACAGGCCATTTCCGCGCATTGAATCTGTTCGCGTCATTACGTCTGAAGCGGGCGAGGTGCATGCCGCCGGAAAACCCCTCAAAGTCGAACTGACGATCAATCATCCTCAGCCAATTCGCGGTGCCTGTATTTCTTTTCAGATCATAAACCAGATGCAGCAGCCAGCTACGCACCACTGGATTTACGATTCCGATCAGCCAATCTGCCGCACGGCGGGAACAACAACGCTCGTTTGCGAGTTGCCGAAAGTGCGACTGAATATCGGGCACTACGCGCTTCGGGTGTATTTTTCTGAGCCTCCAGGTGGTCAGGAATTTGAAACACTGGATGGTATTTGCCCCTTCGAAGTGGTGAAAGTGGGAGAAACCACTCTATGGGGCTGGCGGCCCGATGCCTGCGTATTTCATGACGATTCTACCTGGGAAGTAAAATGAGCGATAAGGAAAAATATCAGGATGAGGTTCTGGTCGGGCTGGATACGACGGACTATTTGCGTCAGCGCACAAATCCCCTGCCTGGCGATCCCCTTTATCTCCACCTGTCGGATCTCAAGCTCGCGCTCGATCCGATTTTTCCCACGATAAAAGGCAAGGTGCTCGACTTCGGCTGTGGCGGCTCCCCTTACCGCGAATTTTTTAAAGACTGCGAATATCATCGCGCGGATTTCCCGGGCATTCCCAATCTGGATTTTGAATACGGCGAAGACTCCGTGCTTCCTGTCGCGGATGACACGTATGACTTTGTGGTTTCCACGCAGGTGCTGGAACACGTGCGCATCCCCAGCCGCTATTTAAACGAAGCATTCCGGGTCCTTCGCCCAAATGGAAAAATCATCCTGACCACCCACGGATTTTTTGAAGAGCACGGCGCGCCGTATGATTATCACCGCTGGACAGCCGGAGGCTTAAGCGAAGAACTAAAAGCGGCCGGCTTTGC
>JBDSIH010000212.1:0-4721 GCA_039918055.1 Chthoniobacterales bacterium | reverse complement strand
TATCACGCTCCTCCACTGGCACCAAAAGGTCGCGTCCAGGTACACCAAACCGCAATACGGCTATTCCTTCTGTGAAATCAGGATCGATTACATGCACCAGATGAAAGCGATCGCTTTCATCAATAAGGGTCACGTCATCAGCAATAATATAACGCTCAAGCCTTGCCTGAAGCGAATCGTGCAAATCCGGATCGGACTCGATTAAAATGGCATCCGGCGCGGTCCATATCCATACCACCGCACAAAGCTTTCCTTTTGCAGTGAGAATACACGCCTGGATCGCCGAGGAATCCGTAGCCTTCGAAACAGCGTTGGAAACTTGACCATTCAGATACCGAAGCCGGTCGGCGCCCTCAAGGCGAAACAACGCGCGCTGCCCGAGCAGGCAATACCCTTTCTGCATCATGGCAGGCATCTCCTACCATTGCCGGCTTTCATTTTTTGCCAAAAAAAGATTGAAGGATGCCACGCTTTTCCGCCGATGTCGGACTTGCCGCAGCGCCATTTGAAGGGATTGGAGGAAGACTCGTCACTTCTTTGGGCTCCATGTTAACGGCCTTTTCTCCCGGAAGATCATAATGCCGGGCAAGAGAGGAAAGATCATCCTCACCCCATCCGCGTTGCACACCGGACATTGCCGAGGCGGCGATGGCGGAAGCGAGCGGAAGCTCTAGCTGATGATTTTCAGCAAGGCGCAGAGAAAGCTGTGCGTCCTTCAGCATGTGCTTAAGGGAAAATCGGGTCTGAAAATCTCCCATGACCATGCAGGTCAGCTTCATATCGCTCGTTGTGGATCGCGAGGCATTTGAGGCAAGTGCTTCCATGAATTTTTCATGAGGCACCCCTTCCCTGTCCACGATGGCAAGCGCTTCTGCGAGAGATTGCACAATCGATCCCGTGATCATATTTGTGGCAATCTTAATGGCCGAAGCATCTCCCACTTTGCCCATGGGTAAAATTTCCTTTGCGGAAACCCGAAGTATCGGAAGCGCTTCCTCGATGGCTGTCGCGTCTCCGCCCACATAAAAAACAAGCTCTCCCTTTGCCGCCGCATCACGGCTACCTGTAAAGGGTGCATCCAGAAACTTCGCTCCGACCTGCTGAACGCGTCGCGCGGCTTCTCGCGACTCCTCGGGCAAAATCGTTGCATGATTGATCAGCAGATGGTTTGGCGTCAGCGAAAGCGCCATGTTCTCAATGGCCTCTAGAAGTGCTGCGCCATCCGATACGAAAAACTCAATTACTGTCGCCGATTCGGCAACATCCCTCGGCGAGGAAAGAAAGTTCGGCTCGGTACGCGGGGAACGATTCCATAGCCAGACATCATACCCCGCCTCCCGCAAATTCGAAACCACCCGGATCCCGATAATACCGAGACCAATGACGCCTACGGAAGATTTCGATCTGCGTGCCATGCTAAAAAAACTTTAAAAGAATCAAGGGTTAGCCACAGGCGCTGGCGCATTCTGCATAGGCATGCTCATTGGCGCTACGGGCTTCTGCTCAGGCAGATTCACCGTTACATTCGCCTTGGTGCGTAAATCCTGGATAATTGCCTGAACGGATGCTTTGCGCTTCTGGTTCTGCAAAAATCCGATCAGCTGCTTTTTCGCTTCATCATAGGATACCGTGCCCGCAGGCTTCTTCTCTGTCACCTTGATGATGTGATATCCAAACTGAGTACGAACAGGACCACCGATATCGCCGACCTTCTGGCTGAAAGCTGCATTTGCGAATTCGGGAACCATCTGATTTTTTGCAAAAAACTTCAAATCGCCGCCCGAATCCTTTGCTCCGGGCTCTTCGGATAATTCCTTCGCCAAAGCCGTGAAATCTTCACCCTTCTGAGCGCGTGCAAGCGCCTTTTGAGCGGCTGCTTCCTTTTGCTTCACCACTTCAGGGCTGGCTCCCTCGGGAACTAAAATGAGGATATGACTGGCGCGCACCATTTCAGGATTTTCAAATTCCTTGGTATTTTCGTCGTAAAACTTTCGTGCTTCCTTTTCATCCACCGTATCCTTGCCGGCGATCTTGGCATCGATCCATTTTTTCCACTGGAGGGCGGATTTAATTTCTTTCTGCACGCTGGCAGGAGTCTGTTTGAATTTTTTCAGATAATCGGAAAACTCCTGTTCGCTTTTGAATTGGCTTTTGATTTTCGCCAATTCCGCGTCGACTTCGGCCTGGGAAACATCAATCCCCGCAGCCTGTTTTTCCACGAGGCGGTCGGTGATCAGGGAATCAAGAATCTGATGATAAGCTGCAAGCTTCTGGTCGCTGCTAAGGGAATCCAGAGGCACTCCTGCCGCCTGAACTTCCTTGTTGAAAGCATCTTCAAGTTCCGCCTTTGAAATCTTTTCACCATTTACGGTTGCCACCGGGTCCTTGAGGGTGATCTTGGATGATGGTTTATCCGGCGTTGCGGAAGACTTGGCCGTGGCTTTATTTTTATCGGCTTTCTCTTTAGCCATCACTGCGGTCGTAGCGACCGAAAGCGAAAGTCCAACGGAAATAGCGAAGATAGGGAAACGAAGAATGGATGCTTTTTTCATACGGAATACACATCATTTCCATGGTCTTTGAAGATTGACCAGAGGATTTTTTAGAGAAATGTGATTTACAATGGCTTCAAAGCTGACAATTTTCACTTTTTCAATGCTCACGTGGCGGAACTGGCAGACGCGTGCGTCTCAGAAGCGCATGGGGTAACCCGTGGAGGTTCGAGTCCTCTCGTGAGCACCATTTTTATTTTTCCGGTTCCTGAATTACGGTTTCGCCTGTAAAGTCCCATATCGAAAAGATGCTTCCACAGCAGGATCCTGAATTTGTTCGCGGCACCTTTGCCTCGATCTCTCAGCGCTATGACCTCGCCAACCACCTCCTCAGCGGGGGTATTGATTATCTCTGGCGCGCAAGGGTTGCAAAAATTGTAAGCAACTGGGCTCCACGGCGTTTGCTGGATCTGGCGACAGGAAGTGGCGACCTGGCAATTGCGATTCAGGGCACCTGCGCTGCTGCGGAAATTGTCGGCGCGGATTTTTGCCTGCCAATGTTAAAAAAAGCGCATGAGAAAGGTTTGCAAAATCTCGTGCATGCCGATGCCATGAGTCTTCCTTTTCGCGACAGTTCTTTTGATGGGATAACTGTGGCTTTCGGCCTCAGGAACATGAAATCCTGGAGTGGTGCCCTGCAGGAAATGGCGCGCGTCATCAGCCCGGACGGGCATATCCTGATTTTGGATTTTTCGCTGCCATCAAATCCTCTCCTGCGTAAAGCCTATCGTTTTTATCTTCATCATATTTTACCATCAATTGCCGGATGGGTGACGGGTGATAAAGCCGCCTATGATTATCTTGGAGAATCCATTGAAAAATTCCCGCACGGCAAGGCGATGACGACACTTCTTGAGGAAAGCGGATTCCACCATGCCCTTGCGCTACCGCTCACGCTTGGCATCGTGAGTATCTATACCGCATGTCGCAGAGCCGACGTTAAATAAAAGAATCTCCGCCCGGATCACTGGCTACCCGGCGCCGCATGCGCAGAATATGTGCAGGCCGACTTTGGGGATCAAGGGATACGTAGTTACGTGAGCCCGACCAATTGAACCGCTCTCCGGTCAGTAAATCCTCTACCTGATAGGCATCCTGATCGAGCCAGCCAAATTCGGCAATGGGAACCTGCAGCCAGCCGCTTTGCCGCTGGTAAGGGTCGAGATTAACCACAATGAGAAGGATATTATCCTTGGCCGTTGTAGCCTTACTGTAGAAAAGAAGATTATCATTTTCCGCAATGTGAAATTGCAGATTTTCATACTGCTGCAACGCCCTGTTTTCCCTGCGGATACGATTTAACGCGGTGAGGTAATCCTTGATATTCCCCGCGGCATTCCAGTCGCGCTGCTTGAACTGGTATTTTTCTGAATCAATGTACTCTTCCTTGCCGGGAAGAGCGGCGTTTTCACAAAGCTCAAAGCCGCTATAAATTCCGTAAACCGAAGAAAGTGTCGCCGCAAGAACCGCACGGATCATAAAAGCCGGGCGTCCTCCCTGCTGAAGAAAAAACGGCAGAATATCCGGCGTGCTGGTAAAGAGATTTCCGCGGAAATAATCCCGCATTTCACTTTGCGTAAGCTCGGTGAAATATTCCACGAGCTCTGATTTTGAATTACGCCATGTGAAATACGTATAGCTCTGCGTGAATCCCGCCTTCGCCAGTGCCTTCATCATTTTCGGCCGTGTAAAAGCCTCGCTGAGAAATACGACATCCTCATGTTCCCTGCGGATTTCAGCGATCATCCATTCCCAGAATGCCACGGGCTTTGTATGTGGATTATCCACCCGGAAAATCTTCACTCCATGGCCGATCCAAAACTCGATGATGCTTTTCATCTCCTCCCATAGCTCGCGCCATTTGGGATTATGAAAATTCAAAGGGTAAATATCCTCATACTTCTTTGGAGGATTTTCCGCATATTTAATAGTGCCGTCGGGGCGGTGAAAAAACCATTCCGGGTGCGCTTTAACGTAAGGGTGATCGGGCGAACAGTTGACGGCAAAGTCGAGCGCGATTTCCAACCCCCGCTTACGGATTTCTTTTACCAGCCAGTCGAAGTCCGCCAGCGTTCCCAGTTCAGGAGCCACATCTTTGTGCCCTCCGCCATTGACGCCCTGTCTGAAATTCCCAATTGCGTATGACACGCCTGGCTCGCCCTTTTCGCA
>JBDSIH010000211.1:0-8319 GCA_039918055.1 Chthoniobacterales bacterium | reverse complement strand
GACTGAAAATCCTCGTGTCGGGGGTTCAATTCCCTCCCCAGCCACCACTCTTAAAACGAGTGACGGCACCAAATTCCGATTTTTGGAAATTCGTAGGATCGCCGCAACACGCTCTGACGATAACTATTTGGAAATTTTTATCATGCCTTCGAAAAAGATACATTCCCCTATAGCCAGCAAAGCGGTGAGCACGCTACGTGCAAAACTTCCGCGACACATGCTTAAGGGAATTGAGAAGGCGGATACTTCATGCATCTGCGACGATCTGGCCGTTCGCGCCTCCCGCATTCTTGCGCGTGAATCCATTGCCCACAGCGTTCTTGTTACGAAGGGCTTGCGGCAAACCCGATTGGTGAAAAATGGATGCGCGTATCGCCCGGAAAACTCTTCCAAGGAAGCGACCCTCCAATTTCTACAAGGCATGAGGCATACCCTGCTCCTTGTGGATGATACCGTTTTGGATTTCACCATCCGCCAATTCATGCCCAAGGCTAAAATCCCTTATGTGATAAAGATGGGAACTCTCCAGCGCCAATGGAGTAAGATCATCGAAATCCCTCCCGGCCGCTCTCTTCCTAAAGCCGTCGATAGCGCGTGGGAAAATTTATCGAAATCAAGCTAAGCCCGGTACCACACCAATAGGAATCCGGTCGCAACCGCCTTCCCCTTATTGGAAATGCTGTGCGGCAGGTCTGCCGCGTAATGGGCGGAGTCGCCCTTGCGAAGTTCCACCTCCTTCTCACCGGTCCTCACCGTGAGCGTTCCGCTGGCCACGGTTAAAATTTCCTCCGTGCCGCGGTAATGCGCTTCGGAAAGCAGTTCTCCCTTTGGTTTAAAAATCAGTTCGTAAAATTCAATCTGCTTCTCAAGGTTAAATGGAGAAAGCGTCCGCACCGAACATCCCGGGCTGGCGGGAAATAGGTATTTCTCATCGTCTCCGCGAATCGTGCGCCATACGCGCGGCATCGTGGGTGTGGTCGGCAGCAGCATCGTGGGCTCCACGTGCAGGCCAGCAGCGATGCGGTAAAGCACGGCCACGGTGGGGTTTGTCTTACCCTGTTCAATCTGGGAAAGCATTCCCTTGCTCACGCCGCTCATTTTCGCCAGGTCATCCAGCGAGAGCTTCTGCTGTGCCCGCTCGTCGGCAATGACATTCCCCAGCGAGGGAACCAGCTTCTGCGTGTTCAGCTTATTGAACTTTTTGTTTGACATAGCGTTCAGTATATTGAATTTTTCGTTCATGACGACACAAAACATGCGTGCAATTATCAAGCAGGATGCCGCCGCCGGCCTCACCCTGACGGAACGCCCCGTACCCACCCCCGGACCCGGCGAAGTACGCATCCATGTCAAAAAAGTCGGTATCTGCGGCACCGACCTCCATATCTGGATCTGGGATAAATGGGCGGCCAGCCGCGTAAAGCCCGGAACGATCGTCGGCCATGAATTCATGGGTGTCGTCGATGCGCTTGGCGACAATGTTGATAATGTCAAAATCGGCGACCGCGTTTCCGGCGAAGGCCACATTGGCTGTGGAAACTGCTACTGCTGCCGCACCGGAAATTCTCATATCTGCGATCACGTGGACATTATCGGTATCGATACGCATGGTTGCTTTGCGGATTACCTTATTCTTCCCGCCACGAATGTCTGGCCGCTGGCGGACGACATCGCGGATCACCTTGGGGCGATTCACGATCCTTTCGGAAATGCCATGCACACCGTTATGGCTGTTCCTGTCACGGGCAAAAGCGTGCTCATCATGGGCTCGGGAATGATCGGCGCAATGGCGGTCGGCATCTGCCGCGCGATTGGCGCTCTTCAGATCATTGCTGTAGACATGAACCCCAAGAAACTTGAAATCGCCAAAAAGATGGGCGCGCACCATGCCATCAATCCAAAAGAAGTGGATGTGGAAAAATACGTGCGTAATCTGACTGGCGGTGAAGGCGTGGATACCGTGCTCGAAATGTCCGGCCATCCCGATGCGATCCGTCAGGGACTCGATCTTACACGCAATGGCGGCAGTGTTTCATTGCTCGGCATTCCTGCCGACGATGTGGCCATCAACCTCGCCAAGCAGGTCATCTTCAAAGGACTTACACTTTACGGAATTAACGGTCGCCGCATGTATGAAACCTGGTATCAGTGCACCGGCTTCCTGCGCAATGGGCTGATCGATCTTTCACCCGTCATCACGCACCATCTCGCATTTGAAGAATTTGAGACCGGCCTGAAGCTGATGAAATCCGGCGATGCCGGAAAAGTGATCCTGAACGTTAATCCTTAAAACTTCTTTTTCTCATGAATATCAAATTTCAAAACGAACTCGGTGCGGAACTCGCTGCCCTCAAGGCGGCAGGCACGTTAAAAACTTTTCATTCGATCCAGTCTCCGCAGGGACCTGTCGTTCGCATGGATGGTCATGATGAAGTGCTCGTTCTTTCCTCCAATAACTATCTCGGACTTTCCGATAATCCCAAAGTAGTCGAAGCCGGCATCCAGGCCTTGAAGACCTACGGCGCGGGAACGGGCTCGGTTCGTTTTATCTGCGGAACATTTGATATTCACCGTGCGTTGGAAAAAGACATCGCCTCCTGGGTCGGTTGTGAATCAGCGCTCAGCTACGTCTCGTGCTGGGCGGCGAACGAAGGTCTTATTCCGACGATCAGCGGCGAAGGCACCGTCATTCTTTCGGATGAATTAAACCACGCCAGCATCATTGATGCCTGCCGTCTTGCAGGTAAGACCACGAAGCGCATGGTGTATAAGCATGCCGATCTCGCGGATCTGCGCACGAAGCTGCGCGAGAACAAGGATGCCAAGCGTCTCATCGTCATCACCGATGGCGTTTTCAGCATGGAGGGTGATATCGCCCCCCTCGCCGATCTCGTGAAGCTTTGCGAAGAGGAAGATGCGATTCTTATTGTGGATGATTCTCACGGCACGGGTGTCCTTGGAAAAACAGGACGCGGCGTCGCGGAGCATTTCGAGGTTCTCGGCAAAGTGGATATCATCACCAGCACGCTCGGAAAGGCGCTGGGAGGTGCCGCAGGCGGCTTTGTCGCCGGTCCTCGCCAGTTGATCGACTATTTGGAGCAGAAGTCCCGCACGCAGCTTTTCAGCAATGCTCTCCCCGCCACCGTGGCAGGCAGCGCGCATGAAGCCCTGCTGCAACTAAAGGCACATCCGGAACTCGTCAGCACACTCCAGGAAAATTCCCGCTGGTTCCGCGGCAGACTTAAAGAATCCGGCTTCGATCCACTCGATGGGGAATCCGCGATCATCCCGGTTATTCTCGGCGATACGGCACGCGCGATCCGCTTCAGCAACGAGCTTCTGAAAAAAGGTATCTTTGTCACCGGCTTCGGCTTCCCGGTCGTTCCCGAAGGCAAGGCACGTATCCGCATTCAGATTTCCGCAGCGCATACGCGGGATCAGCTCGAACGCGTTCTTGCTGCACTCGTCGAAGTAAAAGCCAGCGGCGTATAATTTAACGTGCGGTTATCGGCGAACAGATAACCGTACGGCAAAGCCGATTATCCCTGCGGCAAAGAGCCCAAGGAATATCCAGGGCAGATAGCTCAGCGGTGCGGGCGGCACGGGGTAAATACTGCTGAACGCCACAAACGCCAGCAAACCCGTGGAAAAAAGTGCAATCACTACCGCGCTCACGCTCAGTCTTCCTTTTCGATAAAGGTAAATAGGCGCGCCGATGGAGATCATCAGATAGACGAGTAGAAATCCAAACGTCGCAACCGTCCCCGTGTAGTCAAAAATATCCATCGGCTTGCACCCGAAGTCTGCCATCAGCATGCAAACTACGACGTTCACCACTCCGACGGCAATAAGGGCATAATGCGGCGTTCCAAAACGAGGATGCACGTGCGCCAGTTTCGAGGGCAGCAGACCGGACCCCGCGAGAGAAAAGACAATACGTGCCGCCGCTGTTGTTCCCGCAAGAGCGGCACCGAAAAAACAGACGCTCGCGCCGAAGGCAATCCAGACGGCGAAGCCATCCATGCCCAGTTGTTTCGCCAGCATTTCCAACGGGTCATTGGATTTTGCGATAGGCAGGGGGGAAGCCGCAAATGCCAGCGAGAGCACATAGGCAGCAAAGACAAAGAAAACTCCCGCGATAATCGGCGCCGCAATCACCGCACGGGGAATCATCTTCAACGGTTCTTTCGATTCGCTACCCAGCGTCGTGGCGCTTTCAAATGCGGTAAAACTTAGCAGCGCAAGCACCAGCCCGGATCGGATATTCGCAAAGGAATCGCCATGCGCCGTAAGCAGCGAAAGATCGACGGAAAATTTGTGCTTCGATAGCACTACCACACAGAGAATGATAATCACGCTGACGGATATCGCCTCTGTGATCAGCATGAGCAGCGTGGAGAAACGAACCTCCCAGCAGGCCAGCAGCGTACAGGCCACCATGCAGAACGCATAATAAACAACGGGTGGAATAATTAGATGCAACCCACGGAAAAGCACATCGGCACTTTCTGCAAATCCTGCCAGCACGCACATTATGACAATGATGTACGCCAGCGCCAGCGCCCAGGATGCCGCGATCCCCGCCCACGTGCCCATCGCCTGCTCCACATAAGTCGCAATGCCTCCCGATGATGCCGACGAGCGCGCAAATTGATTAATGCTGAGCGCCACGAGAACTATCGCCAGTGTCGCGATCAGATACGTCCACCACGTGCCACCCGCCGCGCTGAGATAGATCACGGGAATATTTACCGCCACCGTTGCGGTCAGCCCAATGCTGGCGATGGATTGCCCCAGCATGCCGGGAAAAGTCACACACCGCTTCAGCTCCGTGTGCTGTATCTTTTCAGGAGGAGAAATAGCCATTTCCGTAAACTTTCCCGATTGCGGGCAAAGTGGGAAGAAAGAATTACCGGTTATTTAGCGCGTCCGATTATTGGTGAAATCTTATTTTCGATGTTTATCATAGGCCTCACCTATGGAAATGCACCAGCTCCGCTATGCACTGGCCGTGGCACGGATGGGAAATTTCTCCCGCGCCGCCGAAGAGTGCCATGTCTCGCAGCCCTCCCTCAGCCAACAGATCCAAAAGCTCGAGAAGGAACTCGGAGAGCGGCTTTTCGACCGCATGAAGCGGCAGGTGAAGATTACTGCGGCAGGCGAAGCCTTTCTGCGACGCGCTACGCGAATCCTCGAGGAGGTGGATGCCGCGCAGCGGGAAGCATCCGAGGCAAAGGATTTATTGCGGGGTGTAATGACCATTGGCGTTCTTCCCACGATTGCACCCTACCTGCTTCCGAAAGTAATGGCCCAGTTCATGGAAAAATTTCCCGGTGTCGAAATTGTCGTGCAGGAGGATACGACAGCGCGCCTGCTCAGGCACCTCCTTGCATATGAAATCGATTTTGCATTGGTCAGCAATCCGATCCAGGACGACCGCCTGGAGATACGCGAATTATTTTCCGAGGAATTGCTACTCGCGCTTACCCCGGGACATCCCCTCACCCGCAAACGCACCGTTGCCGCCGCCGACTTTGAAAAAGAACGCCTTATCGTCATGAAAGAAGGCCACTGCCTCGGCGACCAGGTATCGCATTTTTGTGAAAGACGCGATCTCCACCCACAGATCAGCTTCCGCAGCGCACAACTGGAAACCATCCAATCCCTCGTCCACTCCGGCCTTGGCATTTCCCTGATCCCCGCAATGGCCGCACAACGCAGCCGCACAAATGCACCGGAATATCGTCAGCTACAAGCTCCGAAGCCAGAGCGCAAAATCATCACCGTCTGGCCCAAACAACGCCCACCCGGCCGCGCCGCAAATGAATTTCTGAAGATGATCTCCACGCGATTTCGCAAGGGGAGGAAATAACTGAATGATTCATTCCTGCACACCTACCAGACGTTTCTTCGTTTGCTGTTACCGCATCCGTGTTGCTCGCGATAGGAGCCGTGATAGCATTAAAATAATTTTGTAGGCCTGGGATAGAAGCACCTGCGGCGCTTCAAAATCCCCCTTTCCATGCCTTTTCTTTTCCTCTAGAGAATTACTGAGAAAACCCCCTACTTCCACATTATGAAATTTCCCATCGCGCGGCTTTTGGCGGCTCTTGTTATTTGCACTCTTGCGGGGTGCACGACGAATTCGGCAGTCAAGGTGCGCGATCCGAAGTTTCGCGTGACGAGTACGATGGCTCCTTTGTCGGAGGCGGAGGCGCAGATTGTGAAGGGGCAGCGTAATGAGCGGTTCAATGCGCTCGGGGCGCTGGGGAATTATATTTCCGCGGCGCAGATCGCGTTAAAGCAACTCCAGAGTCACCCGAAGGATGCGCTGGCTGAGCAGGATTACAACTTTGCGGTTGGTCGTATCCTCGAAGTCATTCGCAAGTCAAAGCTCGAGCCGTGGTCGCACCCGCTGAAAGTGCCTGCGAGCAATGGCGGCGAATTTATTCTCTCGCACAAGCCTGATCCCCGACCTCAATGGAATCCTGCGCTTTACACATTCACACCCGCAGACCAGTTCGACGTGCATGGAGCCTTCGTGGAGAAGCGCACTACCCGCCCCGGAATTGGCGCTCCACTTGTTGCAGTCGGACGCGAAATCAACAAAGACGCCCGCGCGAATTTCACTCCGCCACGTATGTATTATGGCGTCACAGCGGTCGCGCATTTCGAGGGCAACCGATGCATCCTGAGCCTGGAAGATCCACTTGCCGCGGAAACCGTCCGTGTTGACGGGCATACGTATGCCCTCGCGGCGGATTTCACCGTGCCTATCGCGGTGATGCTGGCCGAGAACGACATGAAGAAGTACGAACTTCCTCGCATGCTCAATCCTGAAAAATATGCGCACACTGCGCAGATCGTGCGTCTCCAGCCCTACGATCCGAATAAGACCGTGGTCCTTGTCATTCATGGCCTCATGGATACGCAGGCGACGTGGACGCCGATGATCAATACGCTGCGCGGCGATCCTGAGATTCGCAAAAAATATCAGTTTTGGTTTTACAGCTACCCGAGCGGTTACCCCTATCCGTATTCCGCCGCGATCCTGCGTCATGAACTCGATGTGGTGGAAAAGAAATTCCATATCACCAGGCCCATAGTCGTCATCGGCCACAGCATGGGTGGATGCATTACCAGACTGCTTATCACGGATAGCAATGGCGACGGGTTGTGGATGAAGTTGTTTAAGAAAAAACCCGTGCAGACGCCGCTATCGCAAAAAAGCAGGGAGATCCTGACGGAATCCCTCATCTTCAAGCGTCACAAGGAGATCGGACGCGTGATCTTCATCTCCTCTCCCTTGCTCGGGAGCGATATCGCGACAAGCTGGGTGGGACGCATCGGCTCCAGCATCGTCCGTTCGCCTGTTACCCTGCTTAAGGCAGGGGATGAAATTCTGAAAGCCACGACTTTTCAATCCGGCGAGCTGAAGCTCAAGCGCGTCCCGAACAGCATCGATACGCTCTCGCCGAATAACCGCTTCGTGAAAATAATCAATACGTTCCCCATTACACCCGGCATTCCCTACCACACCATTATCGGAGATTGCGGCAAGGGCGACAGCCCGAACTCCAGCGACGGGGTCGTGCCTTACTGGAGTTCGCACATGGACGGCGCAGTATCCGAGTGCATCGTACCCTCCAGCCACAGCGCCCATAGGAACGAAAAAGCGATCCGGGAAGTCCGTCGCATTCTCCTGTTGCCGGGAAACTAGGTTCGATCACATGGAGATATGCGACCTAGTTTCTGAAGCGTTGCTGCTCGAGTAATATATAATCCCCTTCATGAACCTGCTCAGGGTTTTATCGATTTTTCCGATTCTCGTTCTTATTTCTGCAAGTGATGCCTCCACGCCTGAGAAAGAGAATACTTTCGTAAATTATCCCTACCTGGATGCCACGTTTCTGGATCTCAATTGGAAGCGAAATGATTCCCGCTCATGCAAGGAATTGATAAACGCCCTACTTGCCGCCAAACCCACTCCATGGGATCAACTCCCTCCCGCAATTACTCCCGGCAGCAATGCAAATGCACGAGAACTGGATAATTGGCGAGTGGCCTTTAATGCATTACTGAGCAAACCGGAAAACCTTTCATGGGCAGGCTCTCTGCGCGTTTACCATGATACGCATGGACGCCGTACAAGTTTACCTTTCATCAATTTATTTACAGGCAAAGTGCGCGATGGTAATGGCCGTGTTGAGATTTTGATAATAAATGGCCAGGAAACCCTGTCCAACAAGGAAGATGCAGGACATATCGCCTGCTATATCTTCGATGAGGATGGTCGCTTTATAAAAGGCCGCGTGTATG
>JBDSIH010000210.1:0-1806 GCA_039918055.1 Chthoniobacterales bacterium | reverse complement strand
ATTCAATTTGGAATTGGGATAAACGTGAACGTTACCTGCCGTATAAAGCGCACCGGCCGTTGGAGAAGGATTTACCAGCTCGACGGAGCCGATGGTTGTTCCATTGCCCACTTCGAAGTTTGTCATCGTTATGGTTGCATCTGCTGTCGTGGTATTGAGTATGCGATTAATCGAGAGAACCTGCTCGGTCTTGCCGCCGCCGACGAAATAAAGCACGAGATTTTCTGAACCGGCATCGGTTGCCTGTGTATAGGCATTGATGCTGCCCCCGGCATCCGTCCAGTTTCCGCCCACCTTCACTCCCAATACGTAGAGATAGCCAAGTCCAAAGGAAATATCCGTTTTGGCCAGGATGGAAACGTTGCCTTTTATATCCATGATATTTGGTGCAGCAACGGGCGACGGAGTTGTAAAAGTAAGAGCGGTAAACTTACCCGCGGGGTCGCCGATGGTAAGGTTTCCCAGCGAATGCGCCGCATCCGCGCCCGTCGACACCAGCAGGTTGCTTGCCGTTGCGTCAGCAGTCGTATTGCCGCCGACAATTTCGAAGTTTGAAGCCGCGGAAAAGGTCGTGGTTGTTGTATTGATTCCAATAGGAATAATGGTTCCCCGTATGGATATCGTGACGTTATTTTGGATATCAATGTTCCCTATACCATTAGATCCATAATTAGTGGTCTTATAGGTGCCACCCCGCATCGCCGGTGGACTGGGCAAAGTCCTTAAGTATATTTTTCATAATGGGATAATGCATCTATTGTAGAAAAGTAAGATGCAGACTGGAAACAGTGAGGCTCAGCAGTATGGGTTTCAACACCTAAGTATTGTCAAAAAATCTGCTTCTTCTTTTCGCATGTTTTATTGAGAAAATTGTCTATTCCTCGCTTACTGGCTTCCGAATTACGATTTGCGATCCAGCTAATCCATGCCAAGCTGTGAAGTCGGAATTACCAATCAGTGAAAAATAAAATAATAGCGTTCTCCCTTCTTGCATTTGTGCCCATTTTGTCTCCGGCAAAAAATGCTCCGAATACTTCCATCGAGCTTACTTTCTCCACCGCCGCAGATTTTGATTCCTGTTTGCGCGATAAGGAAATCAGTGTTTCCAAGGATAAGAATGTTCAACTGGTAAAGGACGAAGTCATAGCCGAAAATCCCGGCAATAAGCTTGCGCCGGGAAAACTCCATCGTGGAGTCACCGATCCCACCAAATTTACTGATAATGTATTTGGGAAGCGTGTCTTCACGCTTGATAACCCCGCAGCAGAAAAGGTGAGTCTTTACATTTTTCGCGGCCAGCCTGGCACGGCGACACTTAATGGACATCCTCTCAATTTTACAAACTTCAACCATCACGGAAGCTGGTTCAGAGCGGAACTGGATGGCTCTGCACTACGCGCAGGTACCAATGAAATTATTTTCGGAGCGGGTACGCAATGTCCTGTTGACCGCGAAACGAAACCCGGTCTGCACAGCTGGATATCAAAGGATGCGGGGAAATCATGGCAGCCTAATGAGAGTGGCGAGTTTTATGTGAATATTGGACTGAGGCGGTATCCGGCGAAGGGACAAATCACATCTCCAGTCATTGATCTCGCAAATCCGAAAAACGCAAATGTCATTACTCCGCTTCTCACGATTCAGGATATCAGGGTAGCACCAAAGTTTTCCACGCCTGAGGGCACGGCGGTGACTTTTGAGGTTCGCACTGGCGAGACTCCTCTGCCGGATAAAACGTGGTCTGTATGGTCGGATACTAAGACTATACCCCCGGCACGGTATCTGCAGTGGAAGGCCACGCTTGGC
>JBDSIH010000209.1:0-2219 GCA_039918055.1 Chthoniobacterales bacterium | reverse complement strand
CTACGCGGTGTTTCTACGCGAGTGGAGGGGATCACTTCTGGCGGGATTTATGTCCCTGATAATGTTAATTTCGTATTTCCTGGTTTTCTTTTTCTGTAGCCAATCCATTGGGGCTGGCATCGGTATAATGGACTTTTTTGCAGTGATGCCTGCTGTGGATATAATTACCGCTTTACCAATCAGCCTAGGAGGTTTGGGAATACGCGAGCAGCTTTTCCAGACTTTACTCGGACAACTTTGCGGAACGGCCGCGGCAACGGCGTTATTGATCTCGCTGGGAGGATTTTTGGTAAATGCAGTATGGTCGCTTCTGGGTGCATGTTTTTTACCTTTTTATCGCGGGTTTGCTAAGGATACCGAGGAAGTGAGTAATCTTTCACGTTGCTGGAAAATCGCCCTGAAATTCGGAAGATGGCCGGCGCTAAAATACTATGCGTTTTGCAAGCTTTGCAGTGATCCTGCCTACCGCGCCATTAACGGGATATTAAAGGACTCAACGATACCACTGCTTGACGTGGGGTGCGGTATTTGTCTGCTTGGAAGCTATCTTCAGGAGAATGGCTGTGACTTTAAAGTACGGGGTATCGATATCGATGAACGGAAAATTCATTACGGTTCTGAAACGCTGAATTATCCAGGAGTAACACAGGAAATCGGAAGCGCCACTGACCTGCCGGAATTTTCCGGTAACATCGCGGTGCTGGATGTCATTCATTATTTCGATGATGTCACGCAACATCATATTCTTCACTCTGTTGCCGATCGTGTGGTTCCCGGCGGGCGGGCGCTAATTCGCATCGCTATTAAAGATTCAAGCTGGCGCTATGGAGTGACGCTTGTGGAAGAGGTGTTCACACGTGCGGTACGGTGGATTCGCGATGGTAAAATTAATTTTCCTACTATTGAGGAAGTAAAAGCGCCGTTTGAGGGAAAAGGATTTCAAGTGCAGGTCAAACCACTATGGGGATACACGCCTTTTAACAGTTATTTATTCGACTGTTATCGTCCACTGACTGTGGGTGATAAGATTTAAAGAATCATGCGGTAACGCGCGCCGGATATTTCAGACACGACCTCCAGGGATTTCAATTTTTTATTCTGGATATTATAAATAGCGTTCCATCCGACCGTGCTATGCATTTCATTCACACCTTCCGGAATGTGAGGAGCAGCAATGATCGCATCCATCAAAGCAGCCCAGCCGACTAATGTAGACGGGGGATGGGTCGCATCTCCACTCCAGTGACGTTTTCCAAAGCGGTCATCCACTTCAAGAATAGATCCCGTTCGCGTAATGATAAGAAAAGGGGTACCCATTTCCTTTATCAGGATAATTCGCACGCTTTCCTTTGCGCCGTGTTGAATTGTGACATCCGCTACAAGTGAGTGCTCGCCGGACTTACAAAGTAATCTGCCGGATTGAGAACTCTGCGATACAAAGTGAGTTTTCGGCGTGGTCTGGCAGGCTGAAAAAAAAAGCAGTAAAAACAAACCCAAAGGTAAGAAAAATTTACCCATATTTTGGAAGAAGGCTCAAGCGCGGTGAAACCGGTATATAACGCTGTAAAAAAACCAGAAGGTCAAAGATTCTGAGGCGCCACCGGAGCTCGAAAGACGTTCCATTATTACCCGCAAGAATGGCATTCACCGCCGGTACAAGTTTCATGAAATCAGCGGGGTTAAGGAGCATTTCTGCAAATTCCTGACGGTACCAGCCCTGCACGAAGTGAAGGTACAAATCCATCACGCGATTAACTGATCTGGCATATTCCGCACAAAGGCGGGGAGCCAGTTTCTCATTATTAAGAACCTGATCAATTACCGTGGCCGCTTTCTCGCCGGAAAGAAGGGCAATGAAGACGCCACTGCTGAAAACAGGATCGATAAATCCGGCTGCATCTCCGACAAGCATCCAGCGTTTTCCAAAAAGTTCACGATTTCGGTAGGAGTAATCGCTGCTCGCATAAACCTTTGAAACAAGTCGGGCCTTACCCATGCGCTCCATTATTTTAGGTTGCTCCTCAATACTGCGCTGAAGGACGTCTTCGGGAGATAGCTTAAGTTTTTTAAACAAATCCAAATCCATTACCACTCCGATACTCACCTTCGTGGGAGTAAGTGGAATCATCCAGAACCAGTTATCCTTTGAACGCACCATTCGAGTAAGGGACCCATCAATACCTTCCGGCAGAAAGACATCTTCGTAATGTGCATAGACT
>JBDSIH010000208.1:0-5530 GCA_039918055.1 Chthoniobacterales bacterium | reverse complement strand
TCCCTGCACGACAGATAGCGGCTTACCCAGCGCCTCTACCGGCTTCAGCACCGCTGGTTCGCATACATCCCCCAGGTGCCAGATCTCATCCGCGCCCGCAATATCCTGAAGCACCGTATCCGGCATCTTCCCATGCGTATCCGCTATGACCGCAATTCTCATCCTTACAAGGTGCGGCGAAATACCGTGCCTGACAAATGAAAACCTGCCGCGTAATTAGCGCGGCCGAATGTAAACAAAACCGTGCTTTGCATCCACCACCACATCCATGCGCTTCAGTGCCATCATCCCCATCGTCGCGAGACGCCGCGGCGCGGAATACTGCTGATTGGAAATCGACGTCGTTTCTCCGACCTGGACTTTCGTAAGCTCCAGCGGGCCGAGGGAAATTTTATCCGCTATCATCCCCTCCTGAAATACAACACCCGTGCGCTGATACGGCATATACGTGCGGCTCACAAAAAGCGGATACTGCGGATGCTCCGCCTTCCACCCCGCCCATTTCTCCGGATACAGCCCCACGCCCTCCGGCGCGCCCGAATCCACAAAGACATCGCCGACCGAGCCATTCGGCAGCGGAACTTCAAAAATGAATTTCGACGAAAGCGGCTTCAGTCGGAATTTCATCCACGTCTTCACCTCATCCGGCACTTTATTATATGCCGTCACGCTCAGGTTCGTAGCATCGATGCGGAAGATCGATTTCGAATAACACAGCCAGCCCAGAAACCCATCGGCCAGAAAATGAGTGCCCATCGGCCCGCCCATTTCAATCACCGGAAACCGCTGCTGATGCGTATCCCCGCTAATGGTGAGCGCGCATGGCGGCGTCAGCCCCACCATCCAGCTATTCGTCGCGCTCAGCGGCCGCGTAGTAGGCAGCCCAAGGCGCTGTGCCGCCTCCACCGTGAGATAAGCAATATCCGCCCCCGTATCAAAAATAAAGCGAACCGGGTGGCCATTGATCTTCGCCGGAATCAAAATGCGATTCCCCCTCGTCGAGAGCGCGCTCGGCGCATCCGATATCCGCACCTCCCGATTCGGCGTGCTGCAACCGGCAATAACCACGATGAAAAAAAGGACGGGGAGCGATTTCCAATTCACAAATGGAAAGAAACCAAGCGCACGCCGTTTCGACTAGAACAGATTTTTATTTCTTCGTAAAAACGCCCCACACCCAGTCGCCTTTTTCGATTTCGCCCTCGGCCGCTTTCGCTACGGGCGTAGCATTATCATCCACACCGTCGAAGCCAACCGACCATAAGGTGAATTTATCCGGCGCGTTGCGGCGATAGTGGTAGGGCTTCGCGCTTGCCACATCATTCGGCAGTTTTTCGATGTAATTAGGAATAAGCGCATCCAAAGTTTCGGGATAAACGC
Organism: Chthoniobacterales bacterium; assembly: GCA_039918055.1. Taxonomy (GTDB): domain Bacteria; phylum Verrucomicrobiota; class Verrucomicrobiia; order Chthoniobacterales; family JBDTJR01; genus JBDTJR01. The sequence continues at coordinate 4,150 of JBDSIH010000208.1, read as the reverse complement.
CACACGCAATCTTGTAACGCTCCAATGCGCAGGCGATGCGCGTCATCTCGATTTGTGACTGCGTTTCCGCAAACTTTCTGCCTGCTCCTGATATGGCCGGTATAATCTGCGCGGAAAGAAGATGCTTCAATCTTTCCCGTTTACTGTGAATGAAAACTTCAGAATAGGTATTTTTATTTATACCGTTTGGTTGCGTTAAAATATCGATTCGATCCTGTAACGCACGCGAGTAAAATGCCATATCACTATAAAGCCAATGCCATGGTATAAGAGGCCACCAGGTAAAAAGTTCCTTTCCTGAACTCTGATTCTCCTGAGCCATCTCGCTGTATAGCTCCTTTCCGGAACTCTGATTTCCTTGAGCCATCTGGCTGCATAAAGTATTAAAACCTCCTCTTTCCCCTCGATAAGCCAGGCACAATCCATCCAGTAGTTTTTCCGATGCTAATTGATTTTCAAAATCCTCAAGCTCTTCGGAAGTCCACACATGGCGCTCAATCCCTTCCCAGATAGATTGAGATGCCATCCTAACACAGGAAATTCGCACGAGGTGAGAGATGAGAAATGGCTCCGTGGATAAAGAATCTGACAGGCGGAGAATAAGTTTAATATCACGCTCCGCTTCCTGTGATTCACCTGCCTCCATATGAGCGACAGCACGTAGGGTCAGCATCGAAGAGCATGCAATTAACATCGTAAGATGCGGCAGAGGCGTCACAAAGAGCTTCTCGTATTGGGCAGGAAAACGTGCCTCCGGTTTTTCCGCTGCATCGTTAAGTGCATTCCAGAGATTCTTCTTTTCTTTAAAGGCATTGAGAATAACCGTAGCCGCCGATTGATTTTTATTTTCTTCCGTTCGTAAGCGGACTGCAAAGGCCTCCAGATTCATAAGTCCCTTTGCATCCTTCCGGTTCTTTGTCTCGCTCATGATGAAATTCCCTCCATCAAGAGGCTTAATCTTCATCTCCCTCCAGTGATCCTTCGCCCGGGGAGGCATGATGTCAGCAAACAAAGGACTGCTGTAAAAGTTCACTTCATCCGGAATCTGCGGCGGAATGAAATCCGCCAGCGAAAGCTTCTCCCCTCGCGCTTCGAGTTCCTTTTTCGTTTGTTGCCAATCGCGCTTGGCCGACCAGGAGAGCCATGCGCATGCGAGCACATAGAGAGAAACAATCGCCACCAATAGATATAAAATCCATTTGCCTGTTCGTTTCAGCCAGCGTGGGATTTTCATCATTTCGTCTCAAAAGCTCCCCAAACTCTGTCACCTTTTTCGAGGTTCGCTTTCGTAATTGGAACGCCACCATCATCAACTCCATCAAACCCAACTGACCAGAGCGTGAAATTATCCCGTGCGTTCAGACGATAATGATAGGGCGCAGCAATCGCTACATCCTGCGGAAGTTTCTGGATATACTGCGGAACTAAAGTCTCGAGTTTTTCAGGATAAACACCATTGGCTATCCAGTAGCGCTCCAGCACGCAGGCTATTCGCGCCAGATCATTTTGCGTCTGTGTTTTTACAAATTTTTTAGAAGCATCCTCGATTGCAGGAAGAAAAATCCCCACAAAAAGATATTTTATTTTTTTGAAATAACCAACCCGATTAAGATTTATGGATGGGAACGGACTATTCTGCCTGTTGATGCCACGCTCACCAGCATGCATAAAGACATCAATAGTCCTCTGTATTTGAAGGCTGCAAAATGCCATGCTGTAATAAGCCCAATCCCAGGGGATAATAATCGACCACCATTGCGTGTATTCGTCTTGTGAACCATCATTCTGCACTGCTTCGATATTAGATAAGAATTTACCTGCCTCCCATTTATTCGAGAGGAGCTGCATGAGACATTCATTAATCGTTCCTCTCTCACCACGTAATGCAAGCAGACCACTCTCAATAAATTTTTCGTATGCAAGGCGATCTTCAAAGCTCTTTAATTGTTGCGGCGTCCACACATGACGTTGAATTCCTTCGTAAATTCCTGAAAAAGCTAAAGAAACATCAGACATCCTTACAAACTGTGAAATCAGTAACGGCTCTTTTTCCAGAGTATCAGAAAGCTGAAAGATCCGTAAAATATCCTGTTCGGCATTTGCTGGTTTTCCTGTTTCCATAAACGCCAAAGCACGCAGATAAAGTAATCGGCAAAGCAACGTGATCTCTGGAATATGAGGAAGCAGCGCGACGTATGTTTGTTCATATCGAACGGGAAATCTTGCCTGCGTTTTTTTTGTCGCCTGAAATAACTCTTCCCAGAAAATTGGGTGTTCCCCGAATACTTTTAATGCAATTTCAGCGTCGGATTGATTTTTGTTTTCCGATTTCCGCCAATGCTGAGAAAATTTAGCCAAATTTGGTATTGCCTGTGAACCCGAGCTCCTTGCCGCTAAAGTCATTTCGGCGCCTGCCAGTTCTTCGACTCGGTATTTACTTTTCCCTTTTTCGTTCCTCAAACCATGAAACAAAGGGGCATTAAACATGTTATCCTCATCCGGAATCAGCGGCGGGATGAAGTCCGCCAATGAAAGCTTCTCTCCCCGCCCTTCGAGTTCTTTCTTCGTTTGCGCCCATTCACGTTTTGCCGACCAGGAAATCCATGCATATGCCAGCGCGTAGAGGGAAATCAGAACGACGAGTAGTGCCAGTGACCATTTACTTATTCGTTTCAGCCAGCGCGAGATTTTCATTTTAGTGCAGCAGAGTGCCCCACACCCAATCACCTGTATTTGCCGCCCCCTTATCTTTCACATATACTACCGGAGCGGCATTATTATCCACGCCATCAAATCCAACGGACCATAGCGTGAAATTATCCAGCGCGTTGCGGCGATAGTGATAGGGCGCGGCAACTGTTACATCATCCGGCAATTTCGCAATGGACTGGGGAACCAGAGCATGCAGCTTTTCAGGATAGTCGCCCTTCACCATTTTGTACCGCTCCAATGCACAAGCTATTCTCGTCATATCCAGACGAACCTGAATGCTGGCGTATTTGCGAAAAATTCCGCTAAACCCATCCAGAAAAATATGTGCGACCGGATGCGTCCACAGCATGCTTTTATTTAATGGTGCAGGTTCATTTCGGACATTAAATCCGATCTCAACTCCGGAATTCAAAGAATCCACATTCCTCTGAAACTGAATGGCACAGACAGACATATCGCTGTAAAGCCGATCCCACGGGATCATCCACGCCCACCACCGGGCAACCTGCTTGGAAGTCCATGGCTGCACATTTGCCAGCTCCATACTAGTATAGATCCCTTCTACAAATGCATGGTGTGATCCTTTGTCTCCCTTGATCGCCACACTCAACCATTCATCAATAATTCCCCGCTCTCCCCTTAAAATAAAAATTAGCCACTCGCGTGGATTCTGAAGCGCCAACTGCTTTTCAAAATTCTGAAGTTGCTCCCCTGACCATACGTGCCGCTCTAAGCCTTCCCAGATTTTCGAGGATGCCATGGATACCACGGCAATCCTTACCAACGATGAAATCAAAAATGGCTCATGTGTCAACGAGTCCGAAAGTCGAAAAATAAGCATTATATCCCTCGCAGCATCTTTGGAATTTCCCGCTTCCATATAGGCGACAGAACGAAGACTGAGCATATTAGATAATCCCATTACCGCAGAAATATGGGGAAGAGGCGCGCCTATGAGTTTCTCATATTGTGTCGGAAATCGCGCTTCCGGTTTTTCCGCTGCTTTATAAAGTTCATTCCAGAGATCCTGCCTTTGCTCAAAAGCGTGCAGGATGATTGCCGATGCGGATTGATCTTTATTTTCCGATGTTCGCAGCAGGTCGGCATACGCAGCCAGATTCGTCATTCCTCTGGAATCCCGCTTATTCTTTGCATCGTTTATAATATTGCTCCATTCCTCTCCACCTACAGGTCTGATTCTCATTTGGTCATACCCGTTGCCATTTTTTGGCGAGTGGTAGGGGGCCTTAAACATGTCCACGAATAGTGGAGACATATAAAAATTATCCTCATCCGGAATCGGCGGCGGAATAAAATCCACCAGCGAAAGTTTCTCCCCGCGTGCCTCGAGTTCTTTTTTTGTCTGCATCCACTCGCGCTTGGCCGACCAGGAGAGCCATGCGTATGCCAGCGCGTAGAGGGAAATCAGAACGACGAG
>JBDSIH010000207.1:0-3548 GCA_039918055.1 Chthoniobacterales bacterium | reverse complement strand
TTTGCATTTAGATACGCCATAGGACAGTCCGTCGTTTTCTACCAAAAACAGAAAGCGCGCAAGTTTCCTTGCGCGCTTTCCACAAATTTATGACTGAAATTAGAGGGCTGCTTCGTAATTTTTGCCCGCTGCATCCCAATCCACTGCATTCCACCATGCCTTCAGGTAATCCGGACGGCGGTTCTGGTAGTGCAGGTAGTAAGCGTGTTCCCAGACATCGCACCCGATGACGGGAGCGCCCGCGACTTCAGCGACATCCATAAGCGGATTGTCCTGATTCGGGGTGGAAACGATCGCGATGGACTTGTCGCTCTTGACGATGAGCCATACCCAGCCGCTGCCGAAACGGCCTACGCCGCCTGCTTCAAACTTCGCCTTGAATTCATCAAAGCTGCCAAAAGCCTTATCGATGGCTTCCGCGAGCTTGCCGGATGGCTTGCCACCCTTGCCGGCGCCCATGATCTTCCAGAAAAATGTGTGGTTCCAATGTCCGCCACCGTTGTTACGAACAGGTCCGCGAATTGCTTCAGGCACCGCCTTGATGTTCTTGATCAGATCGCAAATGGATTTGCCTGCCAGCTCAGCATTGCCTTCGAGTGCCTTATTCAGGTTCGTGACATAAGCCGCATGGTGCTTGTCGTGATGGATTTCCATCGTTTTCGCATCGATGTGTGGTTCCAGCGCTGCCGCAGGATAAGGAAGAGGTGGTAATTCGTATGCCATAATTAGTGTATTGGTTTGAAATGTAATTCTAGTTCGCTCTGCGACGCTATCAAGCGCGTATTTTTTAATGTTCAGCTGCTTTCTGCGCCGAGAGATGCGAAGCTCCCTCCGATGAAACCGCCGCGTGCGAATTCGAAGACACGAAAAGCCAAAGGCACATCCCTGGAAAAAAAGCCCCCGTCTCCCGCGAAGTCCTGGTACGTTTACATTCTCCGCTGTGCAAATGGCGCGTTCTATACCGGTATCGCGACTGACGTAAAAAAGCGTCTCACTGTTCACAATGCCGGAAAAGGCTCCGCCTACGTCCGCGCCCACCGTCCCGCGAAACTTGTCGCTTCCACCTGCGTCGAATCTCGCTCCGCCGCTTCTGTTCTGGAGTACCAGATTAAGACCCTGAAAAAGCCTCAGAAACTCGCTCTCGCGAAAAAGTGGAAAGCCGCAGCAAAAGCGGCCTGAAGAATGTGTATTACAAACGCTGCATCTTCCGCCAATCCGCGAGTGCGAGGAGCGGCCAGTTATTCCGATACATGTCGTAGCGGAGATAAAATACGCAGGGGAAACCGGTTCCAGTCGTTTCGTCTTCGGTCCATGAACCGTCTTCTTCCTGATTCTGGATGAGGTAGCGAATGCCACGACGAAGTGAGTCCCTGTCAGCATCTTTGCAAGCGATGAGGCCCATGAGTGCCCATGCGGTCTGGCTGGCGGTGCTGGGACCTTGACCCTTCAGGTCCGGGTCGTCGTAGGTTGCACAGGTCTCGCCCCAGCCGCCGTCGTCGTTCTGGCAGCTTTCGAGCCAGTCGCGAGCACGCAGAATCCAGTCCTGTGTCATATCTTCGCCAATGGCGGACAATCCGCGAAGCGCCTGCCAGGTTCCGTAGATATAATTAACGCCCCAGCGTCCGTACCAGGAGCCGTCTCTTTCCTGCGTGCGCCGCAGGTAAGCGAGAGCGCGAACGATTTGCGGATGCTCGCGCTTCCAGCCGAGGTAGCCGAGCAGCTCAAGAACACGCGCTGTCAGGTCGCTGCATGTGGGATCAAGAATCGCGTTGTGATCGGCGAATGGAACATCCTCGAGCCAATGCCGGGTGACATCTTTATCAAATGCGCCCCAGCCGCCGTCTTTACATTGAAACGCCATCAGCCAACGTAGGGCGCGTGAAAAAACTTCCGATTGCGGATCGACTCCGGCACTTCGCAGCGCCATGAGCACCATCATCGTATCATCGGTATCGGGATAATAATCGTTGCCGTATTCAAACGCCCAGCCGCTTGGCTCGACGCCGTACACGCGATGCTTCCAGTCTCCCGCAAAGCGCACTTCCTGCTCAAGAAGCCACTTCGTCGCCCGCGCAATGCGTGAATCTGTGGAAGGAACTCCCGATTCGCTGAGCGCAATAGTGGTAATGGCCGTATCCCACACCGGTGAAAGGCATGGCTGGATGCGGAAATTCTCCGGTTCATCCACAAAGAGCCCCTCAAAATCTTTCCACGCTTTTGTATAGACGGGATGATCTTTCGCGTAGCCCAGAGCACGAAGCGCGATTACCGCATTGAGCATCGCGGGGAAAATGGCGGCAAGGCCTTCGCTCTCCGGACCCATTCGCGCGACCATCCAGCGTTCCGCGGCTTTCAGGGCGAGCGGACGAAGCGGATGAAACGGAATCTTCTCATAGATCTTCAGCAGCGTATCGCAGCGCAGAAAAAAATTCCGCCAACTGAAAAAATACTTCCGATCGCGAGCAAGAGTAAAGTCGTCGCCTTCCGATCCGACCGGATACAATTCATGCAGATGCTTCTCCGGCGGAAGTTCCGTAACGGGCTTGAAATGATTGATGATAGCCAGCGGCACAATCATCGCACGCGTCCAGGAGGACACTTCCCACAAATTAAAAAACAGCCACTTCGGAAATGCGACGATCTCGACGGGAATCGTCGGCAGATATTTCCACGGGAATTGACCAAGAAGCGCGAGGTAAAGTTTCGCGTAGGTATTCATTTTCGGAATACCACCGAGGCGCAGAATATTCGCGCGCGCATCGCGCATCCACGGCGCATCCGGAGAATCTCCTGCGAGCTTGAGCGCGAAGTAAGCTTTTACCGAAGCGTTAATCTCGCTCGGACCACCCTGAAAAATATTCCATCCGCCATCCGGCAGTTGCATGCGGCGGATATGCTGCGCGCATTTATGCTCAAGTGCACCGCCTGCTTCCTGCGCCCAGTGGCAAAATAAAATGACATCCGAGCAAAGCGTGGAATCCACCATGAGCTCGCCGCACCAGTGACCGTCCGGTTTTTGCAACGAGAGCAAATACTGCTGCGAGCGCCGGACCGTCTGCGTGAGACGCTCCGCAAAATCCTTCGAGGCAATTTCGATTTCCGGAAGAGGAAAAATCTTCGCTGCGCCGAGTGGCTTCATGTCCAAATAAACTTACGCCGCTGCGGGTTCTTGTTTTTTGGCAGGCTGTCCGGTTTTATGGCCCTTGCCACACGAGACGCCATTGAAGACTTCCATCCCATTTACATCGACAGCGGGCTTTGGCTTCGTTCCGAAATTAAAGGCGATGTTTTTCCACGTATCGCCCGACTTTGCATTACGGCCCAGCATGGCACTTGGCTCGTAGCCGCAATGTACCATGCAGTTCGCGCAGCGGGGGTCATTGGCGACGCCGTTTTCGACGCCGTAGTTTTCCCACACCGTTTTATCAAGTAGTTCCTGATAGCTGGCGTAATGGCCATCTGTCATCAGGTAGCAGGGCGCCTTCCATCCGCGCACGTTGCGAGTCGGGATTGCCCATGCCGAGCATGTAAGATCACGTTTGCCGGAG
>JBDSIH010000206.1:0-3020 GCA_039918055.1 Chthoniobacterales bacterium | reverse complement strand
CAATGACGTTGCCAAACTGAAAGAGAATTCCCCGGATCACCCGGTGATATTCACGTTCTGGCATAATCGCATTCTGGCCATTACGCTGGCATTTCTCCGTTACTATCCAGCCAGTCGCAAGGGACTTGTGGTACTGACAAGCCCCAGTAAGGATGGAAAAATTCTTGCTGAGGTAGCACGCGGCTTTGGAATGGATGCCATATATGGTTCCAATAACAAACGCCCCCTGCAGGCCGTCACGCAATCGACCACCTCTTTGAACGAAGGCAAGGATCTGGCCATTACACCAGACGGTCCCCGCGGGCCGTGTTATCGATTAAGTCCGGGCGTTATTTTCATTTCACAAAAGGAGAAAATTCCAATCCTTCCGGTACATGTTAAATTTTCCCGATGCATTCGGCTCAAAAGTTGGGATGGGTTTCGCATTCCGCTCCCCTTTTCCAGAATCGATATTAAAATCGGGCCTTACGAATGGATTCCCCAGACTGATTCTGATGAATCTTTCGAAGCGGAACGCCTGAGAATTGAAAACATTTTAAACCATGAAATTGATTGAAGGAAAAGTAGTCGCGGCAAAAGTTCACCAGGAGACTCGTGAAAAGATTGTGGAGCTGGCAAAGCGTGGAATCACACCAGGTCTTGCCGTTGTTCTTGTTGGCGATGACCCTGCGTCCCGCGCCTATGTGCGCTCAAAGGATAAGATGTGCCATGAGCTTGGCCTTCATTCCGTCAAATACGAATTGCCTGCCACCACCACGCAGGAGGAATTGCTCAAGCTCGTAATGACATTAAATGCCGACGATGCAATTCATGGCATACTCGTTCAGTCCCCGCCTCCTCCGCATATTCAGGAAAGCATTGTGGTGAATGCCATCGATCCGAGAAAAGACGTGGATGGATTTCATCCCGTCAATGTCGCGAAACTTGCGCTGGAAGATCCTACAGCACTGGTCCCTTGTACACCGCTTGGCTGTCAGCGTCTATTAATCGAAGCTGGAATCGAAACCAGCGGAGCGCATGCCGTAATAGTCGGCCGAAGCATGATAGTCGGAAAACCCATGGCGATGCTTCTCATGCAGCGCGGCAAAGGCGGAGATTCCACCGTAACCATCGCACATTCCAAAACACGCGATTTAAAATCCATCACACAGCAGGCGGACATTCTTATCGCCGCCATTGGACGTCCGGATTTCATCAAAGCAGAACACGTGCGCGAAGGCACCGTTGTGATCGATGTAGGGATTAACCGTGTGGATGATACCTCCAATCCCAAGGGTTACCGGATTACAGGCGACGTCGATTTTGAAAATGTAGCTCCAAAATGCCAGGCTATCACACCTGTGCCAGGAGGCGTAGGCCCCATGACAATTGCCATGCTTATGGCGAATACCGTAAAGGCCTGTCAGAATATTACTGCGGGGTATTAACGCCATTTCTGTAGTAATGGAAAATATGAGGCTTCGCTAGACTTTCTGCCGCCTCCCTGATTATCTCCTCTGTTCCATGCGAAAGACAAAGATTATTTGCACACTGGGGCCAGCCAGCGACTCCCCTGAAAAAATCCGTGCTTTAATTCAGGCAGGAACGGATGTTTTCCGTTTAAACATGAGCCACGCGGAACACGAATGGGTGCGACGCACAGTCAGCTACATTCGGGAAATCTCACTGGATATGGATCGTCCTGTCGGAATTCTTCTCGATACCCAGGGGCCCGCCATTCGTACCGGCGATATTAAGACCAAGCTGAATCTTAAGCCGGGAAATATTCTGGAGTTCACCGTTCTTGGCGCACGTAGTCAGGAAGAGTATTCGGTCGATGTTAATTACGACGGTCTCATCCATGACATTTCCGTAGGCGATGTTGTCCTCGTGGATAATGGAGTGATCCACCTTAAAGTTCTCAGCAAGCTGGATAACAAAATCCGTTGCGAAGTGCTCACCGAAGGCGTTCTTGGTTCTCGTCGACACATCAATCTTCCCGGCGTCAAAGTCAGCCTTCCTCCATTGACGGAAAAAGATCTCTACGACATTGAACTCGGTGTTTCCGTCGGTGTGGACTTTGTCGCCTTAAGTTTTTGCCGTGAAGCAAGCGATATTGAACAGCTTCGCAGTGTTCTCCATCAACATGGAAGTTCCGCTAAAATTATCGCCAAAATCGAGGATCAGCATGCGGTAAAGAATCTCGATGCCATTATTAAGATTTCAGATGCGATCATGATCGCCCGGGGTGACCTCGGCATCGAATGCCCGATGGAGGAACTCCCTATCATTCAGCGCCGTATCATCAAACATTGCATTCGCTTTGGAAAACCCGTCATCGTCGCCACGCACATGCTGGAATCAATGATCAGCAATCCCCTTCCCACACGCGCGGAAATTACCGACGTTGCTAATGCCGTTTTTGAACAATCGGATGCCATTATGCTTTCCGGTGAATCCGCTATGGGTAAATACCCTGTCGAGAGCGTCCAGATTCTTGATCGCGTAGCCCGGCGCATTGAAACCAGTGGCGGCGCGGATTATGCCGTGGATGCACTCATTGAAGACGAACGCCATAAGATGGTGAACTCCGGTGTTGTATTGGCTAACTCCTTCGAAAACTCAAAGATCATCGCTTTTACCCGTGCGGGTAATATCGCCGGTTACGCATCCCATCTTCGTCCGAAGAATGCTCCCATATTTGCCTTTTCCCCTTCAGCGGAAGTCATGCATCAGATGACTCTTTTACGAGCGGTACATCCCGCGCAAATGCCTTTCTCGATTGATCCCCAGCATACGGTTGCCGATGCGGAGAAGTATCTGAAAGAGCACGGGATGATACAGCACGGAGATCCGCTTATCATTATGAGCGACATTCTCGCAGGAGAAGAACGCTTCGACTCCATTCATTTGCGGCGAGCATTTTAGATAAAGCTCAACACGTCCTCCGACAAACTTCATCGGAGAACGCTATAGAGCTCCCAGTCACCTCAACTATACGGGAACAAGCGCTTCAAGCTGGGGCTTTTCCTTTTTACCCA
>JBDSIH010000205.1:0-4777 GCA_039918055.1 Chthoniobacterales bacterium | reverse complement strand
AACTCTCATCAGGCGCATTATCGCTTCAAAAGCGAAAGTGCTCGTGTTTGCATTGAAGGGAGACGGCTTGAACTTCATCAACCAGGCGCGGGAACTCGGTCTTATGGACCACATGCCAATCGCCTTTCTCGGTATGAGCGAAGTGGAGCTGCCCCTCTTTCACGGCAAAGCAACGGATATGTTCGTGACGGTTCCCTTCGTCGCATCCAGTGATCTTCCCGCAGTGAAAACTTTTGTCGCAAAAGTGAAAGCCTATGCCGGGAGGGACGCCACCGTATCGGCTTATGTCGCGACACATTACGACGCGCTCATGGCCATGAAGGCGGCTATCGAAAAGGCTGGCAAAGTGGACCGCGAGGCGATGATTAATGCGCTGGAGGGATTGACGATCGATACTCCCACGGGACTGCTAACCATCGGCAAAAATCATCACTCCACCATGAATCTTTTCCTCGCAGAAGCGGCAGGCACCAAACTCAGGACGATCCGCTCCCTCGGAGAAGTCGCCCCGCAACCCCGCTGTAAATAATTCTATGAAACGATACACGCCACCCTTCGTCGCGGGCGCGCTCGCCTTCTTAACCAGTCTGGCTTCTTCCGCACCTGCGCAGGAATTGACCTACGAAGCGACGAATCCGCCGCTGGAAATTACTTTCGCAGTAGAGGGTGCACACTACAGCGGCCTGGTCCATCCCGGCAGTCTTTTTCTCCAGGCGGATATTTCGAATGCCCCTCTGGTAAAATGCACCAGGGCCGAAGCGGGCGCATTCTACACGCTCCTCATGATCGACTATGATGGCAACGCAAACGGTTCCTGGCCCGACGCCGTGCCCGACGGCGAAAATTCTCCCGTGCGGCATTGGATCGTGGGAAACATTCCCGGCGACACGCTGCGGACGCCCGGCTACGCGGAATCCACTCCTGCGGCCACAGGGCCGAATCAACCGACGGTTTTGCAGTCCTACCGTGCGCCACACATCCCCGTCATCTCGGACCGTTACGCCGTCTATCTCTTCAGGCAATCCGGAAAATTGGAGTTTGCCGAAGTCACCGGCCCGATCACGAATTTCGATCACCTCGCATTCCTGAAAAAATATCAACTCACCACGCCGGTCGCAGCGAATTTTTTCGTCGCGGTTTATACCTCGGAATCGCCTTTTTCCGGAAAGCCCTTCCAGGGAAACGATGTGACGAAGACCTGGCACCGTGATCTTGGCAAAGGCGAGCTCACACCTCAGAAAGTAATGAGATTACATTCTGAGAAGTGACCCATTCTCCTTATTTACGAAGGGCGGAGTTGCAAATTCGGGAGTCGAAACGCAACCTTCGATTCACCCGCAACACGTGGCACCCTCTTGTGTTTACTCGTTAGAAGCCGCAACCCCTCACTCCTTCTACCTTTCTGGTACAAGGTGCAGAAATCCGTATTCAATACCGGACCCTAAAGCCCGATGCCGGGAATCTGGCTTTGGATGAGAGGTTGCTAGTGCTTATCAGACCGTCGTCACGATGGGGACAGGCAGCGGGTTTTGGCTGCAGTCCGGCGTCTGGAAGAAGGTGACTTGGCCGGTGGAAATATCATACATGCCTCCCACGATGGCGACCTTGCCTTCGCGGACCAGACCATCCAGCGTACTGCTGCGTTCGCGGATTTTGCGCATCGTGCGCAACACATTGCGACGGGATATTTCGTTGGCATAAGCCTTTTTCTCGCCGTCCAGCCATTGGTTTGGCTGCTTGCAGGTGCTCATGTCCACAGACTTCTGGATTTCTGTGATCAGAGAATCCAGATTCACGCATCCCGTCGCCTCTGCCGCGGTTTGGTGACTGCAAATCAGATCCACGGCCGCATTCACAGCTCCGCAGGAGGTGTGGCCCATCACCAGCACCATCTTCGCACCGGCCACGGCACAGCTATACTCCATGCTGCCGAGCACCTTGTCGCGCGCGATGTTTCCGGCGATCCGGACACTGAAGATATCGCCCAGGCCCAAGTCAAAGAGCGTCTCTATGGGGGCGCGAGAGTCAATACAGCTCAGCACCACCGCCATGGGGTACTGACCCTCCTCCGCCGTCGCCCCCATCTGCCGCCCCAAGTCTCGTGTCAGACGTGTGCCATTGCGAAACCGCTCATTGCCTTCCTGAAAGATTTCCAACACACGCTGGGGAGTGAGGGCGTTTTGCACATCCCGGCTGCTGTAGTCCACATACTGGATGCGGTCCTGGAGCAGCGGATACTTATCCTTAAAACCCATCAGGCTAACTTCCACTCCATGGACAGTTGCTGTTGTATCCCGGAAATCCCGGATCAGATCCATGATATCCGGATCAATGTAATCCGTGTCGCTTGCATCCAGCAGCACGTGTCCGCCTCGGGGTACGCTGCGGAGGGTGCTATCCAGAGAGGCCCGGCTAAAAAAGCTGACCTGATTGGCCAGTTCAATGCGCAGCACATCTTCTGTGGCATGTTTTTCCATAACCTTCCTCAGCGGACGGCGCAAATTACTGTGCAGGATAAAGCCGATGGACACGGCAAGGCCGATGAGAATTCCCACCAGAAGATCCGTCAGTACAATGGCTACCACCGTGATGATGAAGGGCAGGAACTGGTTACGGCCTTCGCTCCACATCTGTTTCAGCAGTTTCGGGCTGGCAAGTTTCAGACCCGTCACCAGCAGGATGGCCGCCAGGGCGGACAAGGGGATCTCATTTAGCAAACCGGGTACAAGCGCCACACAGCCCATGATCAGAAAGCCATGGAAAATGGCGCTCAGCTTGGTCTTCACCCCGGCGTTGATATTCACCGAGCTACGGACGATGACGCTCGTCAGCGGCAGCCCGCCAATAAGACCCGTGACTACATTGCCCACTCCCTGAGCCAGAAGCTCCCGGTTGGGCGGACTCCAGCGCTGCTCTGGGTCCATTTTGTCCACGGCTTCCAGATTCAGCAGAGTTTCCAAAGAAGCGACGATGGCTATGGTGAAGGCGGCGATGTACACGGCCGAGTTCCTCAGCACGCTGAAGTCGGGGAACCGCAGAAAGCCCAAAAACTCCTGGGGCGTGCTGGCCACTGGCACCTGCACCAGGTGGCTACTCTCGATGGTCCAATAAGCTCCAAATTTGCGCAGGAGAAGGCTGAGCACGACGCCCAGGATGACGACAACCAGCGGAGCCGGGATGGGGGATTTTTTGAGCACTTTGATGCGATCCCAGAAGACCAGCAGCAGGAGGGACAGTAGGCCCACCAGGGCCGCTCCGGGCTGAACGTCAAAAAGTGACGCGGCAAGTTCTGTAAAGGTGTTTTGATTATCTGCCTGCAGGAACGACTTGTTGCCTATCGGGTCGGCGTCATGGCCTATCACATGCGGGATTTGTTTCAAAATCAGGATCACCCCGATGGCAGCCAGAAGCCCTTTGATGACGCTGGAGGGAAAGAAGGCGGCGATGAAGCCGGCTTTGCTGATGCCCAGAAAAATCTGAATCACTCCCGCGAGGACCACTGCCACCAGGAAAGCCTCAAAAGTGCCAAGATGCCCAATCTGAGTTGCCACGACGGCCGTCAAGCCGGCGGCAGGGCCGCTGACGCTGGTGTTGGAGCCGCTTAAAAAGCCTACCAGCAAGCCGCCCACGATCCCGGCCAGAATGCCGGAGAAAAGCGGTGCATTGGAGGCCAATGCCACTCCGAGACAGAGGGGCAGGGCAACGAGAAAGACCACAAGGCCCGCGACTAAATCGCGAGGTATTGTTTTCGGTGAAAGAGGATTGATTGTTGTCATAAATAGATAGAATTAAGGGAAGAAAACTGGACCTACTAAACGGATGCGGATTGCAACATCTCTGTGGCGCGCTTTACACCACTTCGCTAATTAACTCCGGACTCGCCCATGTGCCTGCATGGCGGCACCTCACTTTTGCAACAGCGATTCCAACTTCGGAGTAGTGAAGCCTCGGGTTAAAAGCCTTCTTTGTAGATAGTATATTAATTATTTTTGTCATGATTTTTTTGATTTAAGATGCCGCCTGCGAACAAAATCGAAGACGACGGGTTAACGAAATTTCGGCGTTTTAAGAGCCGTAAATCAGGCGGAATGCCTGGCTAAAAATGAACACAGGCGCAATGCGCCTGTCGTTCGTCAGAATAACCCCGGAGGGCGATCAATTTCCCGCACCGGGCCATCCGGCGCAAAGATATCATCCTTCATGAAAACATGACTGGAAATTACAGGGCTTCTGCCTATTTCGACCATGGCTAACAAAGCCACGTCAACGTCGGAGATATCGCAATCACGATCATCAGTGATCGAAGAGGAAGCGGAACTATCATGCTGCTCTGCGCTATCGTGAGAATACGGCATTAAACCCGCCTGATCGGCGTAGCAAATGGCAGTTTGCGAAATAAAGCAGAACGCTACAATCGTGCAAAGCATCGTCCTCCAGTAAGTGCTACTCCAATTTGGCATGGGTTTTTCAGTAATGGCGGTTCCAAAGCTTGTCAACTGAATGATTGGCATCAAGACAGTTCTATTTTTCCGGATCTAAATTATTTTAATCGCCACTTCTTTAAATTCCGATCTGCTCTTCAAGCGGTCTTGTGTCGTCGATGACAATATACGCATGAGCCTTTGGGTGAGCAGATTGTCGCGCTCCGCCCCGCGGTGAAGACACAAATCCCTCGGGGCATCCAAGAACAGATTCAGGCTGATGGCCGCCCCTAAATTCCGCGCGAATGGCACTGACGCCCTCCATGATCATGAGCGAGGTAGTTCAAGGTCTTCCA
>JBDSIH010000204.1:0-7570 GCA_039918055.1 Chthoniobacterales bacterium | reverse complement strand
TGCATTTCAGGAAAGAGAAGAACCCGTTCGCTCCATGCAGCCAATTCCGCAGCAAGATCCTCCTGCGCGCGCACATCTTTACAGATGATCCATGTATTCCGTGGGGATACGCGGGCGATCATCGCCGCAGCAAAGGCCTGTGCATTTTCATCCACCGGCTGGAAAATAACACTCTTTCCCTGTGCAGCCTTATCGAGGCGCCGGGAAATCGATTCTGTCTTTCGGATGCTTTCGACGATCCGGTTTATCGTGTTCGCATCATGCATTGACGACTTCGTCCAGATAAACGGCCGCGAGTTTTTGGCCGCGTTGCATTCCCGGTAAAATAGCGCCATCCACAGAATGAACCGGCATTACACCGATGCGACTGTTAACGAGAATAATTTCTTCGGCGGATTCGATATCCTTACGCGAAACAGCTCCCTCCACCCCTTCACCATGCTTTAAGAACCATTCCCGCAACACGCCGTTTCTCGCTCCGGTTTCCAGCGGTGGAGTCATCCATTTACCTTTGCGATATATAAAAACATTAGCCATAGCGGCGCTAATCAATTCGCCCTCCGGCCCAAAGATCAGGCATTCATCGGCCTTGCGATGTTTGGCTTCCTGCAGTGCGTGAATATGGTTCCAATAATTGCCCGTTTTCATCCCGGGAAAAACACTCGTGCCATTTTGCTTCACGGAACAAACATTCAATCCTCGGGCAATATCTGCTTGATCCGGAAATGGAATCGCCTCCCAAAGTGCATATAGGCAATGCTCTGTCGGAGAATCCAATATACTTCCCTCCCCCGCCGTTATAAAAAGCCGCACGACGCCGTCTTCCAATCTTTCCGAAGAAAACAAATCACGGATAGCTTTTGACCAGGCCTTATCCGCTTTCCAGTTCAATTGCTCAATCGCGCCAAGCAAGCGAGCGAGATGCTCTTCCGAAAACAAAATATTCCCGTTGCGCACGGAGACGGTTTCAAAAACGGACATCCCATAGCGGAATCCCCGGTCTGCCACGGAGACCACTCCCCCTGCAACCCAGAGATCCTTTTCAAACTGCCAGGCTCGCCATGTATTCTTATTCGCCATCGGACGATTTGGAATCCAGAAGCCCAGCCTGCTCGAGCCTTTTCCTTAAGGTGGCACGTGTAATGCCCAGCAACTTCGAAGCCCGGACCTGATTGTTTGCGGTTTTTTGCATCGCCCGCAATGTCATCTCACGTTCTATCCATGGCAAGAGGCCGATATCAGAATTTTTGATTCCGGAGGCAAAAAGAATGTCCATCGCGGTATCAATATCCACGTCCTGCGGCGCGGCGACGGAGTTTATAGAACTTGGGGCACTGAATCCATCAGCCATGCCTAACGGGATATTCTGGGGAAGCAGAACATCAGACGTGGCAAGCACTACCGCACGCTGAAGCGTATTTTCCAATTCACGCACATTCCCCGGCCATGGATGACGCTCGAGAAGGCGAATGGCATCTCCGGAAAGCTTGAGCAGTGGCTTGTGCCGCTGTGCGGCAATCTTCCTTAAGAAATATTCCGCTAGCAATTGAACATCCTGCACGCGTTCACGCAGCGCTGGAAGATGGATGCGGATGACGTTCAGACGATAAAATAAATCCTCGCGGAAATTTTTCTGCACGACTTCCGATTCCAGTTTGCGATTCGTCGCAGCTACAATTCGGACATTCGTATGAATGGCCTGATTCGCACCCACGCGTGAAAACTCCCCTTCCTGCACCACGCGCAAAAGTTTGCTCTGCACGGGAAGCGGCATGTCCCCGATCTCATCGAGAAATAGCGTGCCACCATCCGCCTGCTCGAAGCGTCCAATTCTCTGCGCGACAGCACCCGTGAATGCGCCTTTTTCATGACCGAATAATTCGCTCTCAAGAAGGTTTTCAGGAATCGCCGCGCAGTTAATCGCGAGAAAACTATTCCTGGATCGATTGCTGTAGTGATGAATGGCACGGGCAACGAGTTCCTTACCTGACCCGCTCTCTCCGGTAATCATCACCGGCGCTTCACTTGGCGCGGCACGCCCGATCATCTTAAAAACGTACTGCATCGGTTCCGACTGTCCGACAATATCATCCTGATACTGCTCTACCGTAAGGCGAGGCTTGAAGGTCTGCGCACTCCGTAATTCCTCGTGCGCCTTCAACGCGGAATCCACCACGATTTTCAAATTAAACGGGAGCGATTCTTTGCGAACAAAATCAAATGCCCCAAGTTTCATAGACTCGATGACGGACTGCGTGGTGCCAAATGCACTGGCAATAATTACCATGGCATTCGGCGATTCCTTGCGAATGCGGGCAAGTAGCTCCAGCCCACTGAAGGGATGGAGGTTCATTTCGGAAATCACCACATCGGGATTTTCGAGACAGAAAATCTGATATGCCTTCTCGGCGCTGTCAGTCGTAATGACGCGACGCTCCGGGGTCTCGATCTGGTGCTTGCACCAATCCAGAAAGTCTGACTCACGATCAACAATCAGGATACTTTGCATGAAATCAATCCCTCCTCAGACAGGAAGGTTATACCCCTCCAAACCGCCGGTGACGGTTTTGGTAATCTTTTATGGCTTCAAGCAAATCTTCTTTTTCAAAATCCGGCCAGAGTTTCGGCGTCACGTGCAGTTCCGTATAGCTTAATTGCCAGAGGAGAAAATTCGAAAGCCGCATCTCTCCGGACGTGCGGATCAAAAGATCTGGATCCGGAAAACCCCGTGTATCAAGACGCGAACTCAGAAACTCTTCCGTGACCTGGTCCTCCGTCAACTTTCCTTCGCGTGCTTCGCCGACGATTTTACGAACGGCATCCACAATCTCCGCGCGGCCACTATAGCTTAATGCCAAAATTAGCGTGATACGCTTTCCTCCTGCCGTCTGCTCAATGGCGGATTCAATCTGCTTCTGGCAGGCAGCCGGAAGTTCACTGCGACGCCCGATGGTCTGAAGACGAATGCCCTCCTTGACCATTTCCTTCGTTTCCTGCTTGAGGAATTCCTGGAGCAAAATCATCAGTCCGCCAACTTCATCCGCAGGCCGCTTCCAGTTTTCCGTGGAAAATGCGTACAGCGTAAGATACTCCACACCCGCGTTAATGCACCCCTCAAGGCACTGGCGAACGGATTGCGCGCCACGGCGGTGGCCTTCGAGCCGAGGCAGACCGCGCTGCTTCGCCCAGCGGCCATTCCCGTCCATAATGACTGCAATATGACGAGGTGGCTTGTTGAGCGTGTTTTCCTGCATTGCTAGAGACGGATCGTCTGCGCACGGCTCGCGCCGACACTGACAATGAATGGCTTCGCTCCTGTAAGAGAGGAAATTTTTTCGATGTAGGCACGTGCCTTCGCAGGAAGCTGACTATATTTTTTGGCCTTGTCCGTGGGCTCATTCCAGCCTGGCATCTCAATATATACCGGCTCGCAACGTTCCAGGTCATTCACATCACTTGGTGGAAATTCCAGTTTCTTGCCGTCCATGCGATAAGCCACGCAGATTTTGATTTTCTTCATGCCGTCCAACCCATCGAGATTGGTGATGGCGAGCTGATCGATGCCATTGAGCATCTGTGAATAACGTGTCGCAACAGCATCAAACCATCCGCAGCGGCGCGGACGTCCCGTTGTCGCCCCAAATTCCCGACCCATTTCATGCAGCATATCGGAGATTGAATCGTCTTCGGTCGGAAATGGCCCTTCACCTACGCGGGTCGTATAGGCTTTCATCACGCCGATAACGCAATCGATGCGATGAGGCGCAATCCCGCTTCCAGTGCAGGCTCCTCCAGCCGTGGTGTTCGAACTGGTTACAAAAGGATACGTGCCGTGGTCGATATCGAGAAAAGTTCCCTGTGCTCCCTCGAAAAGCAGACTCTTTTTAGCGGCCATCGCCTTATGAAGAACAACAGTCGTATTAGTAACAAATGGACGCAATACCTCCGCTGCCTTTAGATAATCCTTACGCACCTTTGCAAGGCTGACGGGCTTTGCTCCAAAACTTTTAAGGACGGCATTATTATCCTTAACGCGTGCGACAAGCTTGTTTGAAAAAACTTCCGTGCGAACGAGATCCAGCATGCGCAATCCGGTACGTTCTGCCTTATCGGCATATGCCGGACCGATGCCCCGCTTGGTCGTGCCAATTTTATTTTTTCCCTTACGAATTTCGCGCTGCTCGTCGAGCATACGGTGATAAGGCATCACTAGATGAGCATTTTCGCTAATGAAAAGGTTTTTTCCGACTGTGACGCCGCGTTTGCGCAGTCCTTCGATTTCTTCGACAAGCGATACAGGGTCAATGACTACGCCATTTCCAATCACGCAAAGTTTACCGCGCCGCAGGATGCCGGACGGGATGAGATGAAGAACGTATTTGTCACCGCCAAGAACGATCGTGTGACCCGCGTTGTTTCCTCCCTGTGTACGAACGACCACTTCGGCTTCGTCCGTTAAGAAATCGATGATTTTTCCTTTACCTTCGTCGCCCCACTGGGCGCCGATAAGAATCGTGTTGGGCATGTTTACTCGTCTTTTTATCTATCCACAAAAAAGCCGAACCGCCCATTTCCGGACGCGCTCGGAGAACGTGGCATCCTTACAGCCCTCGCCGGACACGACAAGTTTTTTCCTTTATCGCCACCGGAAGAAACTCACTTTTGCCTCTGGGGAGTATGCACACGCTGCTTTTCCCCCTCGGCCAGTGCATGATCCAGCCATTCCTTTAACACTTTTGGCTTTCCAGTCGTATAGACATAAATGCCGATGCCCACGTTCGCCACGGAGAGTAATACCCCAAGCGCACAAAGTATCGTCGCAAAAATGGCGATCTTCTTCCGCGCACTTTTAATCGCGCTGCCGGCAAAAAACAGTCCCAGTAAAGAGGTGGGAAATCCCAGGGGCGGAATCAGCCAGAAAAGCAATCCGGCCAGCCCGCATATCAGGCCAATGATAATATATCGACCTGGCTTTTCCAAATGTCCCTCCTTATTCATAGCCGATCCATTACTGATAAAAGCGCCCATTCCGAAGCGAATTCTTTATTTTATCAAAGCGGAGTCCTCTCCCGCCTTGCATCCTTTTTCTCTCTACGTAATCTAATACCGTGCAGAAAAAAAAATCCATCAACCAGGCCTGGATCTATTTTAAACGTGCCATGCTGCTGAAATGCCCGACGTGCGGCACGAAGCCGATTTTCCTCCCCTTGCTGAAAACCCGCAGCCTTCACGACTGGTTTACCCCTCTCGATGGCTGCCCTCAGTGTGGCTACCCCTACGAACGGGAACCGGGTTACTATCTAATGTCTGTCTGGGCTGTTAATTATGGCTTCGGCTCCATTCTTGCGGTGTCACTCTATTTACTTCTTGAATGGCTTTACGTTCTGCCTGTGGGGAAATTGATTCTGGCGGTAATTATTCCGGTCATGATCTTTAATTTTGGCTTTGCCCGGCACTCAAAATCCCTGTTCCTGGCCTTTGATCTGTTTTTTGATCCCCACGAGCGCAAAGGTGGCGACGATGGGGGCAATTTGCCGAAGCAGCTACCGCCTGAAGACAACGCTCCTCGCAGCAGCGCTCCCCTGCCCGCTTCACCCGTTCCCGGTGAAAAAGAGCGGATCTTAGCCAAATTTTAAAGGGAATGATTGATTCCCCGCACTTGATGCGGGTAGCTTTTCAGACCGCAGATTATGAGCAGTAAAACGAAAGACCAGGCCATCTACCTCGATAACAATGCGACCACAGAGGTCGACCCATTGGTTTTCGATGAAATGATGCCGTGGCTTCGTGATGAATACGGAAATCCCTCCAGCGCCTACTCGCTGGGAAAACGCTCCGCCGCTGCGCTTGATACCGCACGTGATCGCGTGGCACATCTTATCGGATGCGAAGCGCGTGAACTTCTTTTCACAAGCTGCGGCTCCGAATCGATCAACTCCGCGATTCGCTCCGCGCTGATGATTGATCCCGATAAGCAACACATTATCACTTCTTCGGTTGAGCACAGCGCGACAATCAAACTTTGCGAACACCTTGCCACGCGCGGTTATGAAATCACCTGGCTGCCTGTTACTACTGAAGGACATCTCGATCTTGAAAAGCTTGAGAAATCTATCCGACCTGACACCGCAATCGTCTCGCTGCTCTGGGCAAACAATGAAACCGGCGTTCTGTTCCCGATCGAAAAAATCGCGGAGATTTGCAAAAAGAAACACGTGCTTCTACATGTGGATGCCGTGCAGGCAGTAGGGAAAGTCCCGTTCAAGGTTTCCGATCTGCCCATTCACTTCCTATCGCTTTCCGGTCACAAGATTCACTGCCCAAAAGGCGTGGGAAGTCTATTCATCAGCAAAAAAGTCCGCTTCACGCCGTGGCTCATCGGCGGAAGCCAGGAAAACAACCGTCGCGGAGGAACGCAGAATGTCGCCTCCATTGTTGCGCTCGGCAAGGCAGCGGAACTTACCGCACTGCACCTGCATGAGGAAACCACACGTGTCCGTAAATACCGCGACCGCTTTGAGGATGCCGTTCTGGAAACCGTGATCGGAAGCAGCATCAATGGAGACCGCAAACACCGTCTCCCCAATACGACCAATATCGCCTTTGAAGGCATCGAATCCGAAGGCGCTTTAATGCTCCTGGATGATGAGCATATTTACTGCTCCGCCGGTTCCGCCTGCACGGCGGGCTCCGTTCATCCTTCCCATGTCTTAAAGGCAATGGGAATGAGTGATACCCGCGCACGCAGCAGCCTGCGGTTCTCGTTTGGACGTTTCAATACGGATGCCCAGATCGAACGCGCCATTGAAGCAGTTCCCCGCATCATGGAAAAAATCCGGCGTCTGTCTCCGTCAGGCAGTCCCGTTATTCCAGCTTAATTGCTTTAAAAAAGCGAAATTGCCTCGGCATTGCTTACTTTTAATCATTTGATTGATTTTATTAATCAGTCGCTTAATATTTCGGCATGGAAAGGGATTCAGCCATCCTATTTACACCGACAATGAGCAAGGGCGATCTCGCCAAAGCGAAGCTGCTCGAAGCGGCGCTCAAGGTCTTTGCCGAGAAGAATCTCGAAGGCGCGTCCGTGCGTGAAATTGCCGAGGCAGCGGGACAGAACGTAGCCTCGATTTTCTATTACTTTGAGAGTAAGGAAAACCTGTATCTGACACTCCTGCGCGGAGCGGTGGCAGAGATCCGAAAGGGCTCCCATACGATCATCACGGAAATTCAGAAAACCAAGGCGAAAAATTATTCGCCCGAACAGGCCATTCAACTCATCAAGCAACTCCTCCGCACGGCGCTGGTGGATAAAATGGCGAACGAAAAACTCCACGCTATCCGCCGCCTCATCGCCCGTGAACAGATGCAGCCCACTCCGGCTTTTAAAATTATTTATGAAGAAGGCCTGCGTGAAATGCACGAAAGCCTCGCCCTGCTCGTGGGTGTGGCCCTCGGAGTGAACCCCACGACTCCGGAGACTATTCTGCGCACCTATACCTTCTTTGGCCAGGTTCTCATTTTCGGCGTGGCGACCGCTACTATTGTCCGTCGTCTTGGCTGGGAACATATC
>JBDSIH010000203.1:0-6892 GCA_039918055.1 Chthoniobacterales bacterium | reverse complement strand
TCCCGGCTTGTCTCAATCGTCCAATCCATTTGCCGGATCTGATTGCCGCTCAGACAGACTTTTAGACCTGTCCCGCCACAAGACTCTTCACTCGTAGACCCCTCAAAACAACTCAGCACAGATGCCGCACTCAATTGAGCGCAAGCCATGCAGAGCAACGTAAGTGTGAAAATTGCCGTTCTCATTGTATACTCTTTGTCTTCATCCGTTGCTTCTAATGCGCCATTGTCGTGGAAAGCATCCAAAGCAATAATTTCATCACGGCTAATGCGATAGCCACAACAACAATAAACCGAGTACAACGCGATATACAGGAGTCATGTATCCCGATGTGGTTTCAATTTTGAGATAACGTAGATAAAACCGCCTATCACAATAATCAAAATGCCCATTAACAAATAACACTTCATGAAATATTCATTACGACTCACAGTGATATCTTCGGTATATTGAAGTAGTGATGCGTAGTTGGCGGCATCAGGAGTTTTGTCTCCGTAAATGTGGGAAATAAACCATACCGAGTGGCTTGCCAGATGCCTTATACAATAAGTCGCTATCAACGTGTAAAGCATCCCAAGCGTCACGATTAGGGCGGATAGTGATTTCCAGATACGGGCATTCATAGAAATATTTTTAACGCTGCATAAGCATTCTTAATTCAAAGGCACAATTTCGATTTTTGTGTATTTGCCTTTGGATTCCATTTTCGGTGCGGGGATATTTACCTTTTTAGTAATAACCGTATAGCCGATAAGAAGGCGCTTATTATATCGTCCTTTAAAATCCGTATCCACCAGCACAAAATCTGCGTCAGCCATTCCAACTGCATGATGAAATTCACGATCAGCGATACCGTCCTTATTACGGTCATAATAAACTACTTCATAGCGTATAGTCCGTGTCCTAGGGACCGTGCGACAGGCACATAGCGAAACTACTGCACTCCAAAGTAAAAGCATCGTCAGCAAGCGATAAATCCGCGTGGGCTTCATGGTGTAAGAAGAGTCAGAACAGAGGCGATTCATTTTTGCTCTTTGAAGCTCAGGAGTTGAATCCAATGGCCTTTCATTCGTTTGTCATTTTTGAGGAGTTCCTGTGCTTTTTGACCGTCTTTATAGGGCGCTATGACATCCGTGACTTGCGATCCGATATACTCAACCGGGATATCGTTTTCCTTTAATATCGCAGTAATCAAATTTTTCGTATCCGCATCCGCTCCTCCAATGCAGGCAATGGCGCATTTGCCCTTATTATATTTAAGCGCTTCCTCCTCGCTATGGTATGTGCCGAGTTCCCTTTCAAGGCTGGCATGACTAACCTTTTCGAGCTCCTTGAACCATTCTCTGAGCTTAGCATCGAAAGGCTGGGTATCCGTAATGATAACGCGCACTGAAGTTCCACTTTCCGGGGCCACATATAGCCGCAAACTTCCCATTGCTTCAGGGTTCTTTCTCGATTCATCCATCAGAAAAGCATCCAAACGCATGTGTATATTGAAACAATTCTGAACCGTTAATCTCAGAGACGATGGCGGATCGTACACGGGCATGGACGAAGAGAAGGCATAGACGTAATCATCACTTCTTACATGAACTCTACTCAATTGACGCGATTTCCGTAATGCGTCCTGAAGATCAAAGAAGCCAGTACCAACGAAAATCAGAACCAATGCGATAGCGGCCCACCGAATCCACCCGACCGAAAAGCCAACACAGGGAAGACAAAAAACGATTCCGACAAGATTCAATACAAGTAGCGCACCCGGCATTGCCGTAACCGACGTGGTGAGAAGGAATATAAGAAACGGAATAAGAAGAAAGATCCCGGATAGCGGTTTGGAAAAAACCTTCATTACGCTTGAACGTCTAGCAGAGAATTTCAACGACGTCGAATACCAAAGCGGAAGTTGCCTTCTATTTAAGCCGCACACTCGGTGATCGTCGGTCGTGGTAACGTCGGTGGCTATCGTCCCAACTCCCTCGCTCTGCTGTGAGCATCCTGCTCGATGCGAGTGCACATCAGTTCACATAGCTTATAAAGTTTTTTGTCCACTATGGCGTAACGAACAAAGTTGCCCTCCCTCTTTCGGGCGACAAACCGCGCATTTAATAGCACGCCCAGATGCTTGGAGACATTTCCCTGCTTCATCCCTGTTGCCTCAATCAATTCCGAAACCGTCAATGCCCTCTCCATCAGCGACCTCAGTAACTTTAGGCGGGAGGCTTCCGCGAGAATTCCGAACAGGCGCGCGGATTCTTCGATGTGAGCATTCGACATGGACAATTTACGGGATACGCTTTGTATATTACTAAATAGTAGTATAGCTATATTGCATAGCCTATGAACTCCGCATCCACAAGTGTGAAAACGCCCGTCCGCAATGTGTCTCCCGAGGAGGCTACTAAAAAAAATGCACTCCTTCTGGATGTACGCACACCAGCGGAGTTCGAGGAGTCTCACATTGAGGGCTCTGTGTTGCATCCCCTCAGCGAACTGTCTCCCGAGGAGGTCAATAAGCTGGCGAGCGGGAAGAGCAGCTGCATCGTGATCTGCCGATCTGGCAATCGTGCCAGACAGGCGGCGGAGAAGCTTACGCAATGCGGACTTCCGAGCCTGGAAGTTCTCGACGGAGGCGTGATGGCGTGGGAGGCCGCTGGCTTTCCGCTCAATCGTGGTGTCAAAATCATTTCGCTGGAAAGACAAGTGCGCATCGCGGCAGGCGGGCTGGTTTTTACCGGCGCGGTGCTCGGCTATTTCATCAATCCCGCCTGGATCGCCCTTTCGGCTTTCGTGGGTGCGGGCCTGGTCTTCGCGGGAATCACGGATACCTGCGGCATGGGCATGCTTCTTGCCCGAATGCCCTGGAACAATCGCCGCCGCCAAAAGACTGGCGCCTGCTGCTCTTCAAGCAAATAACCTGGACGTATAAAAGGGCCGCGCTATGACGGGATGTAGTAATCGCCGTTATTCCTGAATTCAGTTTTGTGACTGCAATGCGGGCAGGTAACCGTCCATACTTTCCACGGGAATAAGTTTCGGGTCATGGGGTAAACATTGGGGCTTTCGACGGGACCATTCCATTTGGGAGTGCGCTTTGTGGTGGTGGCGCGAATGGAATCGCCAAATATGCCTCTGCAAGATGGGCAGTATTCCTCCGTAAGCGTGCGGATCAGCAATTTTTCCAACACGATGGTTATAAGCACCACCAGGACTACGGCGAGAACCAGCGTGGAAAGGAAGAACAGGATACCGAGAGTCTTGAATTCCATGTGCATGAGCTTTTACTTCGGAATTGCGGAGATATTACTCTCGGTAGCGGGGAGCATTTTTAATACGAAATTCCACTTCTCTCGCTTTTCTACAAAGAAAATATACGTGCTTCCAACTTTGGGCCGAGTTTCCTCCCATTTTAAACTTGTCGTCACTTCGAGTTCAATTTGAGCGGCGCCTGTTCCTTTTATAACCTTAAGTTCCTTAACATTCACTTCATGGAAGTGAATGTGCCAGGCTTGCAAAACGGATAACCCCATTTCCTCTACCTGTCCGGTAAAAACACTGGAAGATTTTGTCAGCGCTTCCTCCATGCTCAACTGGCTCCCGGCAAGTTTTTCTGAAGCGGGTTGATTGAGAGAGTTGTCCCCTGCCCTTAGTGTAAGGCCGGCAATGCCCATACACAGCAAGAGCGAAAGTAAGCGGAGGAACATAGAACGATTCATCATTTATCCGATTCCTCTTTTTCCAGCGAGAAAGAAATGGAGCTTTCAAAAAAGCAAATAATTCCTAGATTGCTGTTAAGCAGAGATTTGGGGTCACATCTTGACATTTGACATTCGGAACCGCGCGCCACGCGCGAACTTCCAACATTCAACGATGAACTTTTGAACTTCCAACGGGAAGAGGGATTAGAAACAATGTTCTTCTTCTCCCCATGAAATATTTCTGCTCAATTCTTATTTTATTGTTCTGCATTCCAATAGTTGCATCAGGAATAGAACATATTGCACCGAAAGTGGCTCCATTGTCCGCAGAACAGATGTCTGTGGTATCCGAAAAATTGCAGCAAAAACAGACTGTTTCATTCGAGCTATTAATTCAGGCTCTCAATGACGATCAAACTACCTTACGTGCAAGGGCTGCCAATGCACTCGGAAATTTGGGGGAGATGCGGGCTGTCCCCTACCTGATTGATGCCCTTTCCGACGATTCCGGACATAAAGGTGCAGAGTATCCCGAAGGAGGAATGTGTACTACCCGCTATTGGGCAAATGCATCGCTGAAAAAATTAACCGATCGCGATTTTGGTTTCGTGTGGGATGCACCACAACCGAAAAGGGAGGAAGCAATCCAAAAATGGATCGTCTGGTGGAAGCCCTATATAGAGGAATACACAGAGGGTGAAGTTGCAGCTCTCAAAGATATCAAAAAGGGAAAATATATTTATTCAATCACTGGCATGCCGGGTCCTACGAGCCTCCAACTCGAAGCAGAATCGGCTAAGCACTATGGTATCACTATCGACTTTCACGGCTGCCTAAGGGGGCCGAGAGTTGCTTATGATCGCGGTTATCGGGATGCTGTAATCAAAGCGCTTAAGAAAAAATATGGATTCGATCCTGTCGAGAAGCTCGACCACGAGTTGCGCGCTGCCAAAAATCAAAAAGGGGGCAGGACTTAAAAGTTGATAGCTTTGAACTCTTTCCGGTTCTTCTGAAAATCGTGAATCAGAAATTGCGCATGCTTGAGCAGGTCGGCTTGTTTACTGGTAGGATTTGATACGTTAAGCCGATATTTTTTAACGGACTGCAAATGTGGCTTCGCATAATAGTCGCCATGGGAGTCGAGCTTCCAGTAAATCGTTTCAATAACCGAAGATGGCTTTCCCTTGTTGAAGGAATACTGACGCCGGATAAATTCCCGGCTTGTCTCAATCGTCCAATCCATTTGCCGGATCTGGTTACCACTCAGACAGACTTTTAGACCTGTCCCGCCACAAGACTCTTCACTCGTCGGCCCCTCAAAACAAGTCAGCTCCGATGCCGCACTCACTTGAACGCAAGTCATACAGAGCAGGAGGAAAAGCAAGCGTGGGAACATAAGGGAATTCATTTTTGCTCCTTGTAACCCAGAAACTGAATCGAATGCTCTTTCATTCGCTTGTCATTTTTGAGGAGTTCCCGTGCTTTTTGACCGTCTTTATAGAACGCTATGACATCCGTGACTTGCGATCCGATATACTCAACCGGGATATCGTTTTCCTTTAATATCGTAGTAATCAAATTTTTCGCATCTGCATCCGTTCCTCCAATGCAGGCAATGGCGCATTTGCCCTTATTATATTTAAGCACTTCCTCCTCGCTATGGTATGTGCCGAGTTCCCTTTCAAGGCTGGCATGACTAACCTTTTCGAGCTCTTTAAACCATTCTCTGAGCTTTGCATCGAAAGGCTGGGTATCCGTAATGATAACACGCACTGAAGTTCCACTTTCCGGGGCGACATATAGCCGCAAACTTCCCATTGCTTCAGGGTTCCTTCTCGATTCATCCATCAGAAAGGCATCCAGACGGGAGTGTATATTTAAACAATTCTGAACCGTTAATTGCTGAGGCGATGGCGGATCGTAGATGGGCATGGACGAAGAGAAGGCATAGACGTAATCATCACTTCTTACATGAACTCTACTCAATTGACGCGATTTCCGTAATGCGGCCTGAAGATCAAAGAAACCAGTACCAACGAAAACTAAAACCAATGCGATGGCGGCCCACCGAATCCAGCCGACCGAAAAAGCAACACAGGGAAGGCAAAATACGATACCTACCAGATTCATTACGAGTAGCGCATCCGGCATTGCCAATGTAACCGACGTGAGAAGGAATATTAGAAACGGAATAAGAAGAAAGATCCCGGAGAGCGGTTTGGAAAAAACCTTCATTGCGCCCGAACTTCTAACAGAGAGTTTCAACAACGTCGAATACCAAAGCGGTTTCCGCCAGCAAGAAAAATGACTGCATTACAGAGACATTTGTGCTAAATCCACATACGGTGCAATAAGCCGAACTCCATCTATGAAACATACCCAATCTGCCCTTCTATTTGTCGTTGCCTTTGTCACAACGATAATTACACACAATGCGGTAGCGTCTACTACTGACAAGCCTCTGCCATCTGCTCCCGCACGCGGTGAAGACGCGCGGGTACGGTATGTGAATACGCTCATTGCCATGCATGATGAAATCATACCCCTGGCGCACAGTGACAAATGGACGCCGGAAGTGTCCGCGCGATTTGAAGCGATCAACAACGCCCTGATTAAAGCCCCCATGCCGGCGGATTCGGCCGGACTATCCGAACTCTTTGTCGGAAAATGGCAATCACCCCGGCACGATTATCTATATCGAAAAGACGGCACATGGACAATGCTCCCCGAAGATAAAGACACCACCCACGGCACATGGTCCATCCAAGGAAATCGACTTATCAACCCCCTGCCATACACGATCATCATGTTGAACAATGTCGATTTCGTCTTCACCGATGGCAAAGCGCTATTCTTTGAAAAAAGAATTAAGTGAGGTAATCCCGCCCTACCTTGGAAATCTGATGTGTTATACATTGGATTCTGCTAATCCAAAACGGAGCAGAGCATCTTCTCTATGAATAGATCGAAAACATCCTTTCTAGTTCCCGGCATCGGCTATCTGGCATTGGCAGTTGTCACCCTGGGATTTTGTCTCTCGCGAATTATTCCCACAGTGATGGCATTATCAAGCTCCCCTGAAGACCTCTCCTTTATTGAACTGATGCCGCTAATAATATTCAGTGTCGTCATACTGGTCATTACCTCGTTTTATATTGCGATGGGGATCAGCATCCTAAAGCGTAAAGGAAGAA
>JBDSIH010000202.1:0-16393 GCA_039918055.1 Chthoniobacterales bacterium | reverse complement strand
TCCAACCTGAAAAATCCGGCATTCATGCAGGCGGCGTAAGCATGATAATTAATCGGCGGATGACCGGCATCAGAGGGTTGCCCGGCTCCGTTAGGAAATAAACGGGCGGGATCCCGCCCTTCAGGATTAATGACCGCGAACTTCATTTTCATTTTTGACGGTGTGCCATATCTCATCAAGCTCGGCAAGAGACATATCCTTCATATTGAGTTTACGTTCTTCAGTTTGTTTTTCCACTCGTTCAAATCGGCGGGTAAATTTCTCCGTCGCTTCCGTAAGCGTAAACTCGGCGTTTAATTTTAATTTACGGGCAAGATTTACCACGGAAAACAACAGATCACCAAGTTCTTCGGCAATTGCCTTTGCATCCTTACTCTCCATTGCTTCCGCAAGTTCGGCCGTTTCTTCACGGATTTTATCCATTACAGGCGCTGCATCCGGCCAATCAAATCCCACACTCGCCGCCTTTTTTTGTATTTTCTGCGCACGCACCAGTGCAGGAAATGCCTGAGGCACATCGCCAAGCACTGTCGTGGTCTTACCGGCCCCCACCTTCTCCGCGCGTTTAATATCCTCCCACTGCACCAGTACCTCTTCGCTATTCTCTGCTTTTTTATCTCCGAAGACATGCGGATGACGTCTTACAAGTTTCTCACAGACGCTTACGATCACATCATCCAGCGTAAACACGCTTCGTTCGGAAGCGATATGCGAGTGCATCACCACGTGGAGTAGAAGATCGCCAAGCTCCTCGCGCAGATTTTCATCATCCGAGCGGTTAATGGCCTCAATCGTTTCATAGCACTCTTCAAGCAATCCCTCCCGCAGGCTCATATGCGTCTGCTCACGATCCCATGGGCAACCATCAGGCTCTCGTAATTGTGCCACAATTTTTCGCAGCCGATCCAGTGCTTCACTCATTTGAATTTGGCAGCCTTAAATATGCCACAGTGAATTATTACCGCCAAATTCAGAAATCTCACCATGCGTCTTTTTGGATACATACATGATGATAAACAGGACGTTAAAGAATGTTCCAAAAAATACGATGGCGGAAAACCACGCCGGAAGCTGGCCCACCTTTAACGCTGTGTAAAAGGAGTATAAGGAATCAATTGCGGGATTCGCATGCATGAAAATTTTCAGCACCCATGCCGCCAGGATTACGGCGAAAATAAAAGCATAGTTCCGCTTAAGTCTGCGTCCCAGTGCTTCAAGACGACTAATCTTAAATACCGGGAGAATCAAATCCTCACACACAAGCCGCCGCCACTCTCCGTCAAGAAGGCGGTCGCTTTGCGAAATCATGGGCACGTAAAAATGCGCCTCCAGCATTCGCACACGTCCACGGAATGCATCATAGAAGCGATAGCGCCGTGCCTCGATCCAGAGCATGATCCACACCAGTGCCAAATTGAAAAAAAAGATGATATGGGGAATATCACGAAACGTAAAAGCGACGGTGATGATCGACGTCGTTGAAGTCAATGCCCACGCCGTCGTCTGATCAAGCCGCTGTCTCCAGATCATGATCCTGCCCAGCTCTCCACGATAGAGATGCGACATCGCATTGACATAGCATGGATCCTTCAGGCTGGGCATGGGCAGACCGCTTTGTTCTGGAGGAGAAGTTGAGGTGTCCATTAATGCTTACGCTCTTTATCCAGCAATGTTTCCCGTGCACGCTCGAGACGTTGTTTTTCCTTACGGGTCAGGCTGGATATTCCATGTTTGGCAATTTTATCGAGGAGAGGATCAATGGAGGCGTGAAAGTCACCATCTTCTTCCTCATAGTCGTCTTCCACGGGTGTCACATTCTTCTCCACTGACTTCAAATGCCGCGCGGAGTGATTGTTCCTTAATGTATTCTTCAGATTCCTGATCCAATGTGAAAGAAAGTCGGAACTCCTTCCGCAGAATCGACGCATTAAATACGTCGCACAAAAACATACACCCCAGAATACACCCAGGCCCTGCCAATCCTGCACAGCGAGAAGCTGAAAGGTGCGAACGGCCATCAGAATAATGACGACCCACCGGGCAGTCAGAGAGAAGAACATTCCCACATTTGGGTAGATCACCGCAAATGCGACAAAAACACTGAAATTAATGGCATATGATCCTATATGAGGCGCGGCATAGCCTGTAAAAGCCCATGCACCGAGCAGGATAACCGGTGCGACAAGAATAAGGGCGCCGTAAAAAAGTAAAAACCGTGAACGGCCTAAAAATCGCTCCACTTCACGACCAAATTGAAAAAGTAAATACATCTCGAGCGCAAACCACAGGTCGGGAGAATTAATCAGCGGATAAGTAAATATTCTCCAAATTTGAAATTTGGTAAGCAGCCCAGGAACTGAAAAGGTAAAAAACGATATTATGGCACCATGCCCCGCAGCCATAAGCAGAGAAACAGCGATGCATCCGGCCACCTGAATAGCAACCAGAAGCGTAGTGGCATAGACGGGATAGCCTCGAATCCAAAAACAAGGCCTATAGTCATGTTCGCTGCCGTAACCCATTTTTCTAATCTACTGCTACCGCATTTTCGAAACAAGAGCAGACTCCTTGTTTCTTTAATGTCTTTCAGACATTCTCTCGCTATGAATTCCGACATTCCTGCCACCGGAGCAGATCATTTTGGCACCACCGTGAGCAAAAATCCGCTTGTGCGTGATTTTGTCAAGAAAACCGCCGCCATGACAAAGCCGGATCATATCTTCTGGTGCGATGGCTCTGAGGCGGAAAAGCAATACCTTGAGAAACTTGCTGTTAAGCAGGGCATTCTGACAAAGCTGGACGAAAAGAAATGGCCCGGCTGCTTTTATCACCGATCCGATTCGAATGACGTGGCGCGTGTTGAGCAATTGACCTTTATCTGCACGGAGAATCCGGAAGACGCGGGCCCTACCAACAACTGGGGCAACCCCAAAGAGATGTATGATAAACTTCATACCCTGCTGGATGGTGCGATGAAGGGCCGCACCCTCTATGTAATCCCCTACCTCATGGGCCCTGCGGGTTCACCGCTTACCAAGGTCGGCATTGAAATAACGGACTCCATTTATGTGGTACTAAACATGCGCATCATGACGCGCATGGGTGCCGTGGCTTACAAGGAACTTGGCGATCGCAATGAATTCAATCGCGGTATTCACAGTCTGCTCGATTGCAATCCCGACCGCCGCTACATTTGCCATTTTCCGCAGGACAATGCGATTATCTCCGTGGGCTCCGGCTACGGCGGAAATGTTCTACTCGGAAAAAAATGCCTCGCACTGCGTATCGGCTCCGCGCTTGGAAATAAAGAAGGCTGGATGGCGGAACACATGCTTCTGCTTTGTGTGGAATCACCCAGAGGCGAAAAAAGCTACGTCGCCGCCGCTTTTCCATCGGCGTGTGGAAAGACCAATTTTGCCATGCTGATTCCCCCTCCTGAATTTGAGGGATGGAAAATTACAACGGTTGGTGATGACATCGCCTGGATGAAGCCCGGCGCTGATGGCCGCCTCTATGCCATTAATCCTGAAGCCGGTTATTTTGGCGTTGTTCCCGGAACGAATAACCAATCCAACTTCAATGCCATGCGGGCCATGGAGAGCGATACCATTTTCACCAATGTGGCGCTCAGCAAGGACGGCGATGTCTGGTGGGAAGGAAAAGACGGCGATATCCCGGCCGACCTTACGGACTGGAAAGGAAATCCATGGACTCCGGACAGCAAAGAAAAGGCAGCGCATGCCAACAGTCGCTTTACCGCCCCGATGCGAAACAATCCCGCTCTTGCCGCTCAGGCCAACGATCCGGCGGGAATCCCCATCGACGCCATTGTCTTTGGAGGACGCCGCGCGGATACTATGCCGCTTGTTTTTGAAACATTCAATTGGGTGCATGGTGTCTATATCGGAGCCATGATGGGTTCAGAAATGACAGCGGCGGCGGCGGGAAATCTTGGACAGGTCCGACGCGATCCCATGGCAATGCTGCCCTTTTGCGGCTATCACATGGGTGATTACTTTGCACACTGGATAGAAATGCGTAAACACATTAAGCATCTGCCCCGCATTTTTCATGTAAACTGGTTCCTGAAAAGCGACGGCAAATTTCTCTGGCCCGGATTTGGGGACAATATGCGCGTGCTTAAATGGATCGTGGACCGTTGTCACAATCACGCGGGAGCAATTGAAACCTCCATCGGCTGGCTGCCTAATCAGGAAGACCTTGATCTTAAAGGTCTGGATATTGCTCCGGAAGCGATTGAAAAGCTTCTTGCCGTGGACGAAGAAGCCTGGCGTAAGGAAGTCTCTTCGGAAGAGGAATTATACGTGAAACTTTATTCCCGTATGCCCAAAGAGCTCATTTATGAGCGCGAGCAGCTTCTCTCCCGGCTTACTTAGCCGTTTCTGACGTATCGGTTTCGGGAATCATGTGTTCTTTCAGTGCTGAATTAGCCGCCCTGGTGAGAAGAACCGTAACCGTAATTGTCGCCACTGCACCTATCGCATAGAAAAACCACAGTAATGGATCGTGTGTGCTTACCCCTGCGCGGGTACGTGCCACTTTTCCCAGCACTGCTCCAGCATAAGAGTATGCTGCACTGATGGGAATAAATCCAATCCACGATGCCATCGTGAAACGCCAGAAAGACATACGCGTCAATCCTGCTGCATAGCTGACAAGACTGTGCGGTACAATCGGTGAAACACGGCTCAAAAGAATAATCTGCCAGCCCTGAGCATCCAGACCGCGTTCAAAAGCCTGCATCTTCTTGCTCTGCTTAAGTTTTCTCGCAACAAAACTACGCGCCA
Source organism: Chthoniobacterales bacterium (assembly GCA_039918055.1). Lineage (GTDB taxonomy): Bacteria > Verrucomicrobiota > Verrucomicrobiia > Chthoniobacterales > JBDTJR01 > JBDTJR01. The sequence goes on along the minus strand of JBDSIH010000202.1, from coordinate 11,585 downwards.
GATAGCGGCTTGTCAGAAAGTTGATAATAGCTCCCACCGTATTACTGATCGTGACCAGCAGCGTCCCAAACCAAAAGCCATAAACGGCACCTGCCCCTACCGTCAGAAAAGATCCGGGTAGAAAGAATACGCAGGTAAGACTGTAAAGCACCACAAACCAGCCCACGCCCATCCATCCGCTTTGCTTAATCCACTCCATTGAGTGGTTAAGAAATTCAGCCCAGCTTGCTTGCATATACATTTAGTGACGAAATAAGAATGCGAGATTCGACTCGATTTCGGCATCAAGTGCAAATTCTTTCCTTGGAAGGAGAATTTAGAAGATTCCTTCTTTCAAAATAGAAGGCAACTGAGTCATCACATCCTTCGCGATTTTGCAGCCATCAGAGTCTGTATTTCTCTGAAGTGCGTCAAATCGCTGCTCAATCCGAAGTTGTGCCGAACAGCAAAAATAATCCGCTAGCTTTATCGCGGAATCCGCATCGACATCTTTTCGGTTTAGCAACGCCTGAGCACGGGAACATGCCGCAGACATGGCGAATAATTCTGTGCCGATTTCCACAAACCGTCCCAGCAGCATCTGACGTTTTTCCAGGGATGGGCCAAACCTCAGCATCTTATGGAATAATCGCCGTGCCAAACGACGTGTCGTTGATGCGCACCAGCGAATATGTTTCCGTAAAACTGGATTATAATTTCCAGCGGGCAATGAAATCCGTGGCAGCCACATGGAAGGATACCAGTGGCCATAAAATATGGTGGAGTTCACCATTGCTTTTAACCGTAGAGAAATTGGCAATCTTGTATTAAGCACCGGGGCTCCGATTTTCAAATGCGGATCCAATGCCTCTCTCGCAATAAACAATTTCATAATTTCGCTGGAACCTTCAAAAATCGTATTGATCCGGCAATCCCGCACCATACGTTCGACCGCATCCGGAGCTTCTCCACGCGAACGCAGTGAGGTTGCCGTTTCATATCCCCTGCCACCGCGGATCTGCATGGTGTCATTTGCCATACGCCAGCCGGCCTCGGTGCCCCAAAGTTTGCACATGGCAGATTCCAGGCGAAGATCAGCTTTGCCTTTATCCACAAAAGACGTCGTCAACATCGTCATCGCCTCCATAGCAAAAGTATCTGCAGCCATATTGGCAATCTTATCAGCAATGGCGCCGTGTTCGCCGATGGGTTTTCCCCACTGGATACGTTCCTTCGACCAGCGCGTACTGATTTCGAGACACCGCTTTGCAAGACCAATACAGGCCGCTGGCAGTGTAAGGCGTCCGGTATTCAACGTGGTAAGCGCAACTTTTAATCCCTTCCCTTCAGCCAGAATAATATTTTCACGGGGAACTCGGACATCATGGAAATTGATAACGGCGTTATAAAGCGCCTTAAGCCCCATGAATCGGCAACGCTGAACAATCTCAACCCCCGGCCAGGACGTCTCGACGATAAATGCGGTGATTTGATCCTTGGATCGTCCATTGACAATTTTAGAGGGCGTCTTCGCCATTACAACAATTACGCCGGCGCGGGTTCCATTCGTGCACCAGATTTTCTGACCATTAAGAATAAAGGTGTCCCCCTTATCCCCGGTGGGCTCGGCATGCGTCTGCATCCTTGCGGGGTCAGACCCTACACCTGACTCCGTGAGAGCGAATGCCGAGATTTCCCCCGAGGACACCCTTGGCAGGTACTTCCTCTTCTGGGTTTCCGTGCCAAATAACAAAAGCGGTTGCGGCACGCCGATGGATTGGTGTGCGCTGAGTAAAGCCGTCAGGTTGCCACAAAAACTTCCGAGCAGAATTGCTGCACGGCAATAATTGGTCTGCGACAATCCCATACCTCCGTATTGCACGGGAACCTTAATTCCAAAGGCTCCCATCTCCGCAAGGCCATCGAGGACCTTCTGGGGAATTTCTCCGTTTTCATCGATCGAATCCGGATCGACATTTTCCTCTAAAAAAGTTTTCAGCTTTTTAAGAAATGCGTCTCCCTGATCACGATCCTCAAAAGACTGCTCGGGGTAAGGATCAATCTGAGGCAGATCATAGCGCCCAAAAAACAGACCGCCCGCGAATGTCTTTTCAGAAACAGCCGCATCGCGTGCGGACTCCGTCATTTCCAATGCGGCACGTTCACCTTCAGACATTTTAGATGTGTCGATTGCAGATTCCACTTCGTCACTGACTGGCGGTTTAGTTGTCATAAAATTTCTTTCTCTGTTCACTCATTTCAATCAACCGGCTGCCTGGCGTAAATCTGGTGGCTCCCGCTTCGCTGAATTGCCCGAGTCTCTTTACGACTTCGTCAATTCCCACGGCATCTGCATAACGCAGCAAGCCTCCACGGAAAGGAGCGAATCCCGTTCCAAAGATCATTGCAAAATCAATGTCCTGCGCTTCAGCTACGACATCCTCCGTAAGACACCGCGACGCTTCATTAATCATCGCGAAAACAAGTCGCTGCTGTATTTCTTCCTTTGACATTGCCACTGCTACCGTTTTTGTCTGGAGAGTGGTTATGTTCGGATTTTTTTCCGTTTTAGATTTGGTATATTTATAAAATCCGGTTCCCGACTTCTTTCCCCTCCAGCCATTTTTAAGCATTTGGGAGAAAAACTGCGGCATCTGCATTCGATCCGGAAAAGCCCGACATAAAGTTTCAGCCACATCGGCACCTACATCGAGGCCGACTTCATCCAGCAGGCGCAGCGGGCCCATCGGCATTCCAAAATCGAGCATTGCTTCATCAATATCTTCAAGGCTTTCGCCCTGTTCAAAAAGCAACGCCGCTTCGAGCATGTAGGGCATCAGTATCCGATTGACTAAAAAGCCCGGCCGGTCCCGCACGACCACCGGTAGCTTGCCAATACGATGCGCAAAGGCAATTGCCGTATCGATTGCTCCCTCCGAGGAATTATCGCCACGTACAATCTCCACTAGCTTCATGCGATGGACGGGATTAAAAAAATGAAACCCGACTACGCGCTCCGGGTATTTAAGCACTGATGCAATCTCCGTAATCGAGAGAGCCGAAGTATTCGTGGCGAGAACTGTCTGGTGCAAAGTCACTTCTTCAAGTTGACGGAAAATCTGCTTTTTCAAATCCATCTTCTCCACTGCCGCCTCTACGACAATGTCTACATGATGAAGCGACGACTCTTTCTCCAATGGAAAAATACGAGCCATTCCCGCCTGAGCCTCTGCGCGGGTCATTAGTTTACGGCCGACTGCCGAAGAATAAAGTTTTGCAGCATGCGTAAGTCCTTTCGCCAGATACTCAGGCGCGATATCGCGTAATATGACAGGCAGGCCTTTCGCGCTGAACCATTGCGCAATACCAGCGCCCATCACTCCAGCACCGATCACTGCGGTATTCGTGACAGTAATTGCCTTTGCCGCTTTCAGGTGTTTTGCTTTCTCCTGCAGGAAGAATAAACGGATCAGGTTTTTGCAGGCCTCCGTATCCGCGAGCTCCAGAATCGCTGCTTTTTCGAGATTTAATGACTTGTCTATATTTGACCGAAATCCCTGCGTTATTACCTCAATAGCTTTCAACGCTGCGGGATAATTACCCCGCGTAGCCTTAAGAACCTTCTTTCTGCTTATCGAAGCAATAACCGGCGCAAAAATTGTTTCTAAAAAATAGTCTCTGTTTTTACGCTTACCTTTTGCAATTAGCTGTAAGGCGACTTCCTCGATGCGTTCTTTCGGTACAACCGCATCGACCATCTTCAAACGAAATGCTTTCTGGGATGCCATAAGCTCCCCGCGCAAAATGACATTCAGTGCTTTTGAAAGGCCGATCAGTCTTGGGAGACGGGTTGATCCACCCCATGCCGGAATAAGTCCCAGTTGAACTTCAGGAAGACCGATACGCGTTTCCTTACTGTTACTTGCAACACGGTAATCGCATGCTAACGCGAGTTCGCATCCCCCACCCGCGCAGGCACCATGAATCGCAGCAACCGTAACGGCGCGCAATGCCGCTATTTTATTAAAAACCCGTTGCCCCAGATCAATTAATTCCTCTTTGCGTTCCGCTTTTGCCAATTCCTTCAAATCCGCACCTGCTATAAAGACGGATTTTTTTGCACTCTCAAAAATGACTGCCCGCAGCTGCGTATTCTGACCAAGATTTGTTACAATGGCGTCGAGTTCATGAAGCGTGGCGGTATCAAAAATATTCACCGAAGTTTCAGGACGATCAAAAACAACCCTTACAATGCCATCGTTCAATTCTTTTTGATAAATTGATCTCGGTGTAATTTTTTCATCCATAATTTCGGGTTTTATTTCCACAGTATTCATGGTCTTTCCAGCCACAGCGCAGCGCCCTGACCGCCTCCTACACAGAGACTCACTAATGCTTTCTTCGCATTGCGCCGCTCCAGTTCTTTTAGAGCCGTTAAAACAATACGGGCTCCCGTTGCGCCAACCGGATGGCCCAATGCAATCGCACCGCCATTTACATTCAGCTTATCCAAAGGAATTTCTCCAACTCCCTCCCGCTTCGCCAAACGGGTAACGGCGAGAACCTGAGCAGCAAAGGCTTCATTAACTTCAATGATATCCGCCTCCTCCAATGTATGAGAGGAACGTTCCAGCAATCGCTTCATCGCATAAACGGGTCCAATTCCCATCCGTGAGGGGTCGCACCCTACATAGGAATAGTCACTCACTACGCCAAGAGGCTCGATCCCCATTTTTTCCACCGCAGATTCACTCGCGATTACCAATGCAACCGCTCCATCGGTAATCTGTGAGGCGTTGCCCGCCGTAACGGTTCCCGTTCCTTTTTCAAAAACAGGACGCAGCTTCGCCAATGCTCCCATTGTTTGCTCTGCGCGTACGCCGTTATCTTCCACAATGGCCTTTCCGCGCTTCAAATCGTAAACCGGTACAATCTCTTCCTTCATTTTCTCTTTTGCGGCAGTGGCACGCTGATGCGATTTCAGGGCAAAGGCATCCTGTTCCTCACGGCTCACAGAAAATTCCCGCGCCAGTATCTCCGCAGTCTCTCCCATATTCAGACCGCTGACTGGATCGCTCAGACCAAGCCTTAAGCCCGCAATGGGCGCAAAATCAGAAGGACGGAATGCCGCTACGGCCGCGAGCTTCTGCAAAAGCGATTTTGCCCGCGCTAAAGTGGTAAATTTCGCAGCGGCATCTTTGGAAAAGAGCAATGGAACAGCCGACATGCTTTCGACCCCACCAACAAGAAAGATATCCGCCCGTTCTGCCCGGATACGATCAAACGCCTCCGTAATGGCTTCGAATCCCGATGCACAATTACGATGAACCGTCACTGCGGGCACATGCTTTGGAATTCCTGAACGCAGCGCGATCACGCGTGCCAGATTCATGGCATCCGCAGGCTGCGCCACGCAACCGACAATGACTTCGTCAATGATCTGCGGATCAATATCCATTCGTGTAAGCAAGGCCGCCATGGCCGTTCTGCCGAGATCCGCCGCGCTTAAATTGGAAAGATCAGTACCCATCTTACAAAACGGAGTCCTCACTCCTGCGACTACCATGATGCGTTCTTTATTCATGTTTTTTGTTTCCCTGGGAAGCGACTGCGCCACCGGTCTTAATGGATCGTCTGTCCACCACCTTCTGCTCCTTTAACATCAGTCCCACACCCTGAAGTTTTCGAATCTCGGCCGTGCTGTGAAACTGAATCCGGTTAGGGTGCAACTCGGTGCGTTCAAAAACGTGCCGCATTATTTCTTCGGAGATTTTCGTCTCATCCATTCCATCGGCTGCCGCTACATGGAGGATCAATTCATCCACATCGTGAGGATCGTCATGGGCTTTGCGAAGCTCGATTTGCCAGGTGCCAATATTAGGAAGATCATCGAGCACATGTTCGAGTTCATTAAAGTCAACAAGTGTGCCTTTGATTTTATCGAGCTGCATCTCCCGGATCTCCGATTTTCTTGAAATACTGCCTATCAGTTGTGGCATGCGTCGTCCGCAATAGCGGCAAGGCTCGTAGGATAATCCGCCATCAATGATATCTCCGGTGCGATAGCGCAGCACGCATGAGCCTCGTGAATCCAGCGAGGTGAAGACAATTTCTCCCGGTTCGCCATCGCCCATTATCCTGCCTGTCTCGGGATGGACAATTTCTACAATTCCTAGATCGGGATACAGATGATAACCCGATGCAGGTGCATCCGCAGGATAAAGACACTGACAGAATGCCATCTTCGCCTCCGTGAATCCGTAAGTTGAAATCACGTTCACATCTTTAGCGCCAAGTTCTGCCGCCAGAGCCTGTAGTTTTACCCGCATACCCTGAGGAACCTTCTCTCCTCCCAATACCAGACAGCGCAAATTTTCACAGCGCACGGCATCGAGTGAGGCTTCGTGAAGAACGTGGTAGATAAAGGTCGGCATTCCCACGAGCACATTAGGTTTCAGTTTGCTCAGCATCCGGATATTACCGTCAGTGCCCATCGCTTTCCCGCCGCCGGAACTGAGCATAAATACCCCGAAAGCCGTTGCCGCATAGTGTGTTTGCCAGAAGGCAAGATGCGGCGCAAAAGGAAACATATTCAGCATGCGGTCGGTCTTCTGAGCACCCGCCATCTCCATTACACGAGATCCGGTTGATTCCAGATTTGCAATATCGTGATGGGTATAGACAAAAGGAACTGGCTCGGCGGAACGCCCCGTTGTGCTCGTCATCAGGAGCGGGCGGAATTCCTCCTCCAATTCCCGTTTCACATGTTCCCTGCCTCTTAGCAATCCACGGAGCATCGTTGCAGGACGGGAGGAAAGTTCCTCCGGCGTCGGCGCTATGATATATTCTCGCGCCCGATCGGGAGCGCCCATCAGATCCTGTTTTGAGGTGAAGGGAAGTTTCTGAAGATCCTCCAGCGTATGCACAAAATCCCAGCGCAGCCCCAGACGCAGAAACTCCTCCCGGTAGTGCGGATGATACGGCAACACGACATCGCGCAGGTAAGCTCGCAGCTTTGCCGCCTGTAGAGTGCGAATTTTTTGCCTAGGCAACTGAGACCAGGCGTCGTGTAGGGGTTTGGTGTTCATAGGGTAGTTGAAAGAGTGCGCGGATTTCAGGCATCTGCCGCTCGGCGATTTCACGACCAAGCGCGATGTAGCGCGTGGGATTTCCAAAATCATGCCACCGCGCTCCATAGCTGTATGGGCGCAGCACTATGGTCGCTTTTTTTGAAGACTCCTCCGCGATCCGTGTTTGCGCGGCATGGAGACTCCGCAGAAGCGTGTCGAAGCCATTTCCCGGTGCAAAGGGATTCCAAAATGAATTCAGTTTCCTTCTGAATTTCCGTGAACGCGTAAGCTCACGGGATTCCAGATCATAACCATATGCGCGCAATGTTTCGGGAGTAGGAATCGTATTTACCGCGATAATTTTCCGAATGCCCATATCATTCAGAGCATCGACCGGTAGTGGATCACTGACGCCTCCATCCACATGCGCAATACCATTCAGCATGACCGACATGCATATTCCTGGGATCGCGATACTTGCCAAAATGGCGTCGATGACATTGCCACCAGAGAAAACAACGCGTTCAAGCACATCAAGTCGTGTGGCAATAATACGAATAGGCCGGTTCAGATCTGAAAAGTGCGTGCAGCACAGTGTTTTTTCCAGCCGTTTACGAACCCGCTCCGTATGGAAAAATCCCCTCAATGGAGATGCCGTAATATCCATAAACCGCCATACGCCCTTATAGCCTTCTAGCTCCATGGCGTATTGCTCCATTCTTTCGCCGCTGTATCCTCTTCCCCAGCCTGCAGCGATGTAAGCGCCGATACTCGAACCCGCCACTGCATCCACCTCAATGCCGTTTTCTTCAAGAACCTGAATGACTCCAATATGGGCCAGTCCACGCGCACCGCCTGACGAGAGAACAAGGCCAACCTGACAGTCAGCGATCTCACGACCGATCCGCCGAAGGTTTGCACTCAGCTTTCCAGCCATCTCCTCGGTATCTTCCCGAAGATACATATGGACGCGCTGGTGCAGGCTCTCCTCCATATATTGACTTACTCCATGGGCATTCTCTTTCGCCATTAAATGAATAATGGGTTTTATTCCTTTCGCAGGAATCTCAAGCTTTCTGGTTTCTCGAAACAGAAGATTAAATTCAAAAAGATTTTCCGCCGTTTGCCGTAGAAAAACATATGTGGAAGAACTGCGTCGGATGCACTCCAGCAGAAGATCCAATGCGGTATGGCGGCCTACTTCAAGAAAGACATACCCGAAATTTTTAGCATGCTTTTCCAGCAATCGTCCAAGTCCCTTAAAATCAGCGGACATTTCGGGAATATGAAATTCCAGGTAATGAATACCGTCTTTTTCCCGTGGAATCTGAGACGACCAATATTCAAGTGTCGGAGCTTCCGGGCTGCCATTTAATAAAAGACGTAACACTGGCTTGCGCGTATGCTCAATTACAGTCCTGGCTATGTCTCCCACATAGTCCGTGCAGAAAATTTCATCGGATAATGTCGTAAAGCAAATCGTCTTCCCTGATCCCGCTGGGTGAAATCCCTGCGATTCATCCCAGTGTACAATCTCTACGGGAACGCGATCGCGGCCAGCGCTACTTCGCCGCAATACTCTTTTAAGGCTATCCCGTGGAATCTGAAGAATCGTGCTATCGGACGATACGCGAATAGTCGTATCGCCTGTGGAAAAGCCACCATCTTCGGTTTCTCCAATGGCATCTCCGGGAACTAACGTCGCAGCAAGTTCGGAATATCCATCCTTTTTTTCAGAAAGCGATTCACAGGAACCGCTTAGAAGAAGATAGACAAAATCTGAATGCTGCCCCCTGCGTCTTATAACATCTCCTGCCTGGAAATGCTTGATTGTGCCATCTTTCACATGGCTTTTCGCCCGGCTCCATAGCTTCGTTGGGAGTTTTACTCCTTCTGAGAACCACTGCCAAAATTTATGTTTCATGTCGTCACCACTGATGACGAACAGCCACGGTTCCCTTTAGCCCGATAGGCCCTTGCTTATCTGACAACCCTTCCAAGGCTTTTCGCCCCACTCTCGGTCGCCCTTTCAGCTCTATACTACAAAACAAAGTAGTGTTTGTCAAAAATATGTTCGCTAAAATCCTGGCAAAAGGACCCCAGTCAGCACAAATGGCCTATGGCCTTATAGTGTACCGACTTCCAGCTCATTCAGATAGATAAACTCCGGTGAATGCACACCCGCCTCTTCCCGGATTTTCACCAATTCCGGATATTCAAAAAATGCCCGGGCATTTGCTAAAGATGTCCATGCGGAAAAGTGAACAATCTTATCAGCATTGTTTTCGTAATTCAGCAATTGATAAGAAAGCTCGCCTGCATTTTTTCTTATTCCTGAGGCATTATCGAAAACCTTTTTCCATGCGGAATAGTGGTTCACCTCGTGGATAATCAGAACGTATTGCATGATGCGTGAAGAGATTTATATGTTACCGATGGTGGGGGTCGAACCCACACTCCAGTTTCCCGGAAACGGATTTTAAGTCCGTTGCGTCTGCCATTCCGCCACATCGGCTACAGAAAGGCCAAGACTCTCGCAAATATTATTGCCAGCCGCCAGCAGGAAAAACTCTTTTAGTGCCTCTAAAATGCGAAACTCCCCTTGCTTTCCTCTGCGGGGTCAGCCTAGCTCTTAAGGATGGAAATGGAATCTACGGCCCGCGAAATTGCCAGGCGTCTGCAGGATGCAGGCCACATCGCCTACTTTGCCGGCGGCTGTGTACGTGACCACCTGCTGGGAAAAACTCCGCACGATTTCGATATCGCCACCAGCGCACGCCCGCAGGACGTGCAAAATCTCTTTCCGCGCACGGTACCCGTCGGGGCGCAGTTCGGAGTTATCCTCGTCATGGATCACGGAATGGAGTTTCAGGTCGCTACCTTTCGTTCCGATGGTGCATATATCGATGGAAGACACCCCACCGAGGTTTCATTCTCCACTCCTGAAAGCGATGCCGAGCGCAGGGACTTTACCATCAATGGATTATTTTTTGATCCCGCCACCAACCAGATTCTGGATTTCGTCGGTGGGCAGGAAGATCTGAAACGCGGAGTTCTGCGCGCCATAGGCAATGCCGCCGACCGTTTTGAAGAGGACAAACTTCGAATTCTACGCGCCATTCGGTTTTCCACGACGCTGGGGTTTGAAATTGATCCTGACACGTGGAATGCCGTGTGCGCAAACGCAGGCAAAATTCAATCCGTCAGCGCCGAGCGCATCCAGGACGAAGTGGTAAAAATCTTCCTCTCCCCTCACCGTGTGCGTGGATTCGATCTGCTTGATCAATCCGGTCTGTTGCGCGAGATCCTCCCGAAAATAGACGCCCTCAAAGGCTGCGAACAGCCTCCGCAGTTTCACCCCGAAGGCGATGTCTTTGTTCATACACGTCTCATGCTCAGCTTGCTTCCAGAACAGGTCTCGCTGCCGCTTGTCCTTGCGGTTCTTTTTCACGATATAGGAAAACCTCCCACGCAAACCCGCGATGAAACCGGGCGCATCCGATTTAACGGACACGAACATGTCAGCGCAGAAATGACACGGAAGATCATGCAGCGTCTGCGTTTTTCCAACGAGATCGCCGATGCTACGATCGAGCAGGTGAGAAATCACATGGCATTCAAAGACGTACAGCAAATGCGCGTTGCAAAATTAAAACGCTTCATGGCGCGTCCAACTTTTGAGGATGAGATGGAACTCCACCGCGTCGATTGCTCAGGTAGCCATGGCATGCTGGATAACTACCACTTCCTCCATCAAAAACAGGAGGAGTTTGCCAGTGAACCCCTCGTACCACCGCCTCTTATTACCGGCAAGGACCTCATTGATCTTGGCTTGAAACCCGGACCCGCTTTTTCCGGCATCCTGGAAGGCGTGCAAACCGGCCAGCTTGAAGGAACCTTAAAAGATCACGCTCAAGCCCTGGATTGGGTGCGCCAATCCCTACAGAGCCAGGCTCAACAATAGGAAAATGGTGGGCGATGAGGGATTCGAACCCCCGACCAACTCGGTGTAAACGAGCCGCTCTACCACTGAGCTAACCGCCCTAATCCACTTATAATAAGTGACTTATACAGAAATGCAAGAAGGAAAAATCGCGTCTTGTAACCCGAATTAGTAACCCGTTATTCTGCAAGCATGAGAAAGCCGCAGAAGGGCGAGCAACCGAAATTGGATTGGACGAAAATAGGACCATGTCTTTATCGCTATAAAAGTGGCGTTTATTATGCATTGCTTAAAAGCAGGGGCAAGCAAATCCGTCGATCCCTCGAAACGAACGATCTGGAACTCGCCCGTCGCAAGCTGAAGTCGCTGCGCAATGATCTCGAGCTCACAGACCCGACGCTCGTATCCCGCACACTCGATGCGCATGCCCTGCGGTTTCTGCCTACTCTCTCCGGCTCCAGCAGCTCCCAGAAGAATACCCGTCGCTCGATTGCCAAGCTTCTGGCCGACTGGAAAGGAGCTTCCCGCACGATCTCGAAGATTCGCACCGGAGATTGTTCAACATGGCTGGCGCTCTACTCCTCCCTCAATCC
>JBDSIH010000201.1:0-4282 GCA_039918055.1 Chthoniobacterales bacterium | reverse complement strand
CCACCAAGGGCCATCGCGTGCATGGACCAAGGTGCTCAAGAAGTATTTGACGGCAGATACATTCCGCTCCCCGCTCGATACGACGGGGCGAACGTGCAGCTATGCCATCAATGACTTCGTCACTTCTAATCCCTACGGCGCGGAGGATATGGATTATTCGCGGCTGCAAGGCCAGTCCCACCCTTCCCAGACGCTTTACATGAGCGTCTTAAATGCCAGCCAGCAAAACTCTGATCACTTTCACTTTGCCGATCCCGATGGGGGACATTCCTCTTCGGCATTTAAATCGGAAGTGTGGGTCGAGTTGATAAACGGAGGCTGTAACTACCTCTTCCTCGACGGTCACGTCGAGAAGCTTAACTGGCAGAACGTACAAACTAAACTAAGCCAACCGGATTCAAAATTTATTCGTCCGGACGGAAAAAATTAAAATTAGAAAAATAATGAAACTCCTATTAAATATCATACTGACTCTAAGTGTTTGCGGGTTTTTACAAACCGCTTTTGCCCAGCACGGCCATATCAATGCCGGTGCACAGGATACCAATGGAAGCGGCGGCATTAACGCCGGGGACAAGCTCAAGATGTATTTTGAGCCCGACACCGTAACGACCGTGATGACTTACAATGCAGGAAGTACGGTCTATGGTGTGGATGGATACAATTGGAACGGATACACCACGCTGACATCCCTTCATCAAAGTACCTACATATCGGAAGCGCCAGATTATAATTCGGTGGGAGCCTTAAGCGGTTCCAATCTGGTGCTCAATCTCACTTCCATTACAGGAACGCTTGGTGCGAAATTCGCCTTTTACGAGACGGGTAGCATCAATCCGACGTGGGTCTATCAAGTGGGAACGGGATTTCTGAATTCCGGCACAGGGACGATTCAGCTTACGGATAGTGCGTGGTTCGCATCGGATCCATCGGATCCGTTCGGTCACATCCATGGACGGATGTTTGCACTCGATATGGTGGGTGAATATACCGCCACATGGTTTTTGCAGGATACTGAATCCGCAACAACCGGCCTGTTGAATAGTGACTCCTTCACGATGAACTATTCAGTGGAATCAGTGCCAGAGCCCTCCACCTATGCATTGCTTTTGCTAAGTGGAGTAATGCTGATCGTATTTCGTAAACGTTTCGCACGCGTCTGATAATCACACTGAGGAGGGCTGGTTTTAAAATACCAGTCCTCCCACAGCATTGTGCGCATCTTTCAGGAAGTCTTTCCGGAAGCCTGGTTGATACGGGGAGATTTTTATACATCCATGCCCATCCTCGGCCTCGTGGGAGGCCGCGATCTCGCCAGTATTGATTGGGCTAAAGTCCAATCGGCTTGTGATAGACTACGGGCCTCAGGCGTTTGTCGTGATCCTTTACTGCGTCATGTGGAAGGAGCTGCAATGTGTGTAGTTGGCCCGTTTCTGATCCGGGAAAAGGACCCATCAATACTTTGGCTAATAGCTGGCTTGAATGGAATGCCAGCCAAAACATTATTGGGCAGCGGGAGCCATGGTTTATCAGGGTGCCTTGTGCACGCCATTTACGGGAAATACAGCGTCGAACCAAATCACAACTTCCGGAATATTTGCAGTCTGCAAATGAATGCGGGGATCTTTGCCTCACTCTTGAAATTGCCCGTGCCGCAAAGCTTACAGAAGCAGAAGGTCTGTTAAACAATCTGGAAACAAAGTTTCTCGCCTCCCTTCAGGAGGATCGTTCTGCTGATTGGGCCCGATGGCCCATGAGATTTTCGCCATTCCTGCAAAAGCCCTCCTCTAATTAATTTTCGAAAATAGCGGCTAGTTCCTGGCATTCCCGCATCTTCATAGCCCTCTCATTTTCTCAGGATTCAGGACCCTGGCCCATTTATCTAAGTTAATAGCGGCCAATATGCTCCCGCGCCGCGAATCAACGGCAACCATGAGTCCTTTTCCAAAAAAACAGCCAAAGCGGATTCGATTACTACTAATCGCAACGGTGGCCTGCGCTTTGGATGGTTGCGCAAACCAACCAAATACCATTGATAGACGGTGACCCGGCGCAGCGCGTTGCCTCTTAACCCTCGCGCGCGTTCTCTCCATCCACTAAATCTCTCTCACTCTCTCTCCAATAAAAATTCATGTATTTGCAGTCCCTTGCCAGCGCTTTTCCCGATGCCTGTTACACCCAGCGCGAATGCTGGGAATTTTTCCGGCCCGTTGTGCAAACTTCGCTCAATCGCCGTAGTGTAAAGGTCCTGGAGACCGTTCTCAATGGGGCCTCGGGGATCGATACGCGCCACTTCGCGCTCGCTCCATCTTCGCTCTTCGGCCTGGACGCCCAGGCGCTGAACCATGCCTTCGAACGGGAGGCTCCCATCCTTGCATCCAAAGCGCTGGAAAAAGCCTGCCATGAAGCGGGCGTGCTCCCCGCCTCGCTTGACGCGCTCTTCGTTTGCACCTGTTCCGGCTATCTTTGTCCCGGAGTATCCAGTCATCTCGCGGAGAAAGCCGGACTACGCAGCGACACCTTCCTTTCGGACCTGGGCGGGCTGGGTTGTGGCGCGGCTATTCCTCTGATGCACGCCGCTGGCGGATTTCTCGCTCTTCATCCCGATGCGCTGGTCGCTACCGTAGCGGTCGAAATTTGCTCTGCGGCCTTCTATCTCGACGATGACGATGGCGTGCTCGTTAGCGCCTGTCTTTTCGGAGATGGGGCATCGGCAGCTCTCTGGCGCGGTCGGGATGCGGGCGGGCAGTGGAAGGCGTCTCATTTCCGCTCCGTTCACTTACCGGAGAATCGCGAGGCCATTCGTTTCGTCAATGCCGGGGGTAAACTTCGCAACCAACTTCACAAGACGGTCCCGCAGATCGCAGGCCAGGCCGTCGAAGATCTCTACGCCCAGCGCACCGGCACACCGGATTGCATGATCACCCACACCGGTGGTCGCGATGTGATCACCGAGATCGAGAAACGTTTTCCACAATACCCGCTCACGGATACCCGCGAGACCTTGCGGAAATACGGTAATCTCAGCAGTCCCTCCGTCCTCGTCGCGCTGGAACAACGCCTCGCCAAAATTAAGGACGAAGATTACCTCTGGCTGGCGTCCTTTGGTGCCGGCTTCGCCGCCCATAGCTGCGAGTTGAAGCGCACCGCCAAATCGAACTTGTAGACGCTTTTCATCCTTCACACAGTAACGCAACGCCAATTAGAAACTTCATGCAAACCAACACGAAACATTCGGTCACTAACGCCATAATCGGGATATGGACCGTGCTCCTCACAACTTTTGTTGTTGGCACTCTCTACTTTGCAAAAGAGGTGCTCATTCCACTTGCACTCGCCGCACTGCTCACCTTTCTGCTGGCTCCGCTCGTATCCCGTATGGAGCGCATTATCGGACGCATTTCCGCAGTTCTGCTGGTCACGGTAATGATATTCCTTTGTGCAAGTATGGTGACCTGGGTATTTTCCCGACAATTAGTGGATCTGGCCGGCAAGCTGCCGGACTATAAGGAAAATCTTCATACCAGGATTCATGCATTCCAATTGCCCGGCGGAGGATTCACGCGGTTTTCGCAAGCGATTGAGGACCTTAAAAATGACTTCGTGGGAGCCAAACCTACGAAACCTGAAAATGTGCCCGTCGCACAGCCAGCTAGCACTGCTTCTCCCGCCCTGCCGGATATCTTCCACTCCAACCCGCTTTCCGTAGCTCAAATGGTGATGGCTCCGCTCCTGGGTCCAATCGGAACAGCAGGCCTGGTGGCACTGCTCGTCATCTTCATGCTCTTTAAGCGGGAAGACCTTAGAAGGCGCTTTATCAGGATGATCGGTCTGGGTCGAATTAACATGACGACGAGAGCCATGGACGATGCGGGAGCCCGTGTGGCCCGTTATCTTTCCCGCCTTCTCATGGTAAATTTGTCGTTCGGCGTAATAATCGCCATTGGGTTATTCTTTATCGGCATTCCGAACGCCATTCTCTGGGGATGTCTCGCCGCCCTCCTGCGCTTCATTCCCTATATTGGCTGCTGGATTGCGGCGATTATGCCCCTGGCCCTTTCACTGGCCGTGTCTACATCCTGGGCAGTTCCGATAATGGTAATGGCACTCTTTGTAGGTTTGGAACTCCTCAATAGTAATATGCTTGAACCCTGGCTCTATGGCGCCAGCACCGGCGTGTCTTCCTTCGCCCTCATTGTTGCGGCGGTCTTTTGGACGTGGCTCTGGGGACCAGTGGGTTTGCTCCTCTCTACTCCCCTCACTGTTTGTTTAGTGGTTATGG
>JBDSIH010000200.1:0-2242 GCA_039918055.1 Chthoniobacterales bacterium | reverse complement strand
ACCTTTTGATTGGGGGCTTTTCCAAGCAGCCCGTAGGGCTTGAAGATTAGGATGACGAGTAGCAGCGAATAGGAAATCAGATCGCGATACGTCGAGGGAAGAAATGCAACGGTCATGATCTCTACGGACGCGAGGATAAATCCACCAAGCACCGCGCCGCGGATATTTCCAATGCCGCCAATCACCGCTGCCACGAATGCTTTCCAGCCGACGAGCGTTCCCATCGATGCGGAAATCACCGGATAGGCAAGCCCATAAAGCATTCCCGCCGCGCCGCCAAGTCCGGCGCCAATGGCGAAAGTAAGCGCTATCATGAAATTCACATTCACGCCCATCAGCGGTACGGTTCTCACATCGCAGGAAATGGCACGCATCGCGATGCCGAATGGCGTTTTGCGCACGAGAAAATCAAGCCCGAGCATCAGTACAATCGCGATCCCGATGATCATAATTTGCAGAGTTGAAATCGTGATGCCGTCCACATGATACGTGAATACGGTAAACAGCCGCGGCATGGCTTTCGCATACGGGCTGAGGCTGAGGGTCGTATTTTCGATCACCAGCCCGCAACCCAGCGCGGTAATGATTGCCGACACGCGCGGCGCATTCCGCAATGGCCGATAAGCAAATCGCTCGATCAGCGCACCGAGTAGCGCCGTGACCAGCATAACGATGAGCAGGATGACTACAAATGGCAACGTGACCGGGCAGATCGAAACCACGAGCAGACATATAAATGCTCCGACCATGAAAATATCGCCATGAGCGAAATTAATCATCACCAGCACGCCATAGACCATGCTGTAGCCGAGCGCAATCAGGGCATAGATCGAGCCCAGCTGTAGGGCGTTGATGGCCTGTTGCGCGAAGTATTGCATCTGCCTCTAACCGCCGTTTACGCTACGGCGCGGCATTTGCCACCCAGACGAATTTGCCATCTTTGATCTGTAGAATCACAGCACTCTTCACTGGATCGCCGCTGATGCCATTAAACTGCATGACTCCGGTCACACCGTCATACTTCTGAATTTTCGATAGCGCATCACGAACCGATTTGCGATCCAGCTTGCCTGCTTCCTTAAGCGCCTGTGTCAGGATGCCAAAGGAATCATACGTAAGTGCGGCGACATCATCAGGATCTTGTCCATACTTCGCTTTGTAATCCTCCACAAACTTCTGCGCCACCGGCGTCGCGATTTGCGTGGAGTAGTGATTGCAGAAATACGAACCATCGACTTCTTTACCACCGAGCTTAATGATTTCGGGCGTGCTCCAGGCATCGCTGCCGAGGAATGCGGTCTTAATACCAAGCTGGCGAGCCTGCTGCGCGATCAGCGCGACGTCGTTATAATAAGCAGGCAGGAAAATGATATCGGGATTGGCTGCACGAATCTTAGTAAGCTGCGCAGAGAAGTCGCGATCTCCGGTCGTGTAGGTTTCGAAATCCACAATCGTTCCGCCGTTTTCCTCAAAGGTCTTCTTGAAGAGCGTTGCCTGACCGTTCGGCGCTTCGGATGCCACATCGTAAAGGACTGCCGCACGCTTGGCCTTGAGGTTATTCAGCGCAAACTTCGCCAGCACCTGCGCCTGGAAAGTATCCGTAAAGCACGCGCGGAAGACATAAGACTTCGGCTGGCCGGTCGTGGAATCAATTGTCGTCTTTGGATTCGTGGACCATGGAGAAATCATCACGCACTTCAAGGACTGTGCAATCTCCGATGCGGGAATCGCGCACGCGCTCGCGTCCGGACCCACCATCGCCACGACCTGATCCTGAGAAATCAAACGCTGTGCCACCGCGGCTGCCTGATCAGCCTTTGCGCCGTTATCACCGATGATCAGCTTGATCGGCACTTTCACGTCGCCAACCTGAATACCACCCGCGGCATTTGTCTGACTTACATATAATTCCGCCGCATTCTTGGAAGAAGCACCAACTGCGGGCATCTCACCCGTCAGCTCCGTATTCAATCCGATTTTAACGGAAGGCGCTCCGGAATCTCCGCAGCCCGCCAGCATTACCGCTGTCAACCCAACCAAAGTAAGACGTAAAAACTTCATAAGTAACCATGGGAAATGCCCCATTCCCCGCCCGATGGCAAGTCGCATTTCTCCGCGCCACGCCATCCCGCGATTCACAGCTTGAAACTCCCTCTCCTTTATGGTGAAACTACCCGCTCTCATGACCCCTAGCCTCCCTCACCTGTGGCGCTTCGTTTTGCAAATGGCGGCTCTCATTTTG
>JBDSIH010000199.1:0-3953 GCA_039918055.1 Chthoniobacterales bacterium | reverse complement strand
GACCTGGCTGAGTATGAGCAGGTCGTTGGCACCGCGCGCGCCGTAAAGCCCGGCGACGATAGCCGCCGGTACGATGGCGATGATGCGGGTGATGAGTCGCCGTAGCCACGGGGGCAGCCGGATGTTCAAAAAACCTTCCATCACGATTTGTCCGGCGAGCGTGCCGGTCAGTGTCGAATTTTGTCCGGATGCGAGCAGGGCGATGGCGAAAAGTGCGCTCGCGCCGCCAATGCCGAGGAGGGGACTTAGTAATTTGTAGGCGTCCTGAATTTCCGCCACGTCGGTATGCCCAGACCAGTGAAAGGATGCCGCAGCAAGGATAAGAATGGCCGCATTGATAAATAGCGCAAAGGTGAGGGCGAAGGTGGAATCAATGGTCGCAAACTTGATCGCCTCCCTCTTTCCTGCCGGCGTGCGTTCAAATTTCCGCGTCTGCACGATCGAGGAATGCAGGTAGAGATTGTGCGGCATGACCGTTGCGCCGAGAATGCCGATGCTTATATAGAGCATGTCCTGATTTTTCAGGATATCCGCACTGGGGACAAATCCGAGAAGGACGCCCGTAATGCTGGGCTTCGAAAAAAACAATTCCGCCGCAAAACACGTTCCGACTGTGGCAATCAGCGTAATAACCAGCGCCTCGATATAGCGGAAACCTTTATTTTGCAGAAGCAGCACCGCCAGCACATCCACGCAGGTGATCACGCAGCCCCAAACCAGCGGAATACCGAAGAGAAGTTGCAGCGCAATCGCCGAACCCACCACTTCCGCAAGATCGCAGGCCGCAATGGCCGCTTCGCAGAGAATCCACAGAAACCACACTGTGGGTTGCGAGTAATGGTCCCGGCACGCCTGTGCGAGGTCGCGTCCCGTCACCACACCCAGCTTCACGCAGAGGTGCTGGAGCAGGATCGCCATGAGGTTCGAAATCAGGACAACCGAAAGAAGGGTATACCCATATTTCGCACCGCCCTGCAGATCCGTCGCCCAGTTGCCAGGGTCCATGTAGCCCACAGCTACGAGAAAGCCCGGACCCGCAAACGCCATCATCTTTCTCCAGAATGAGCCCTGAGCGCCCGGCACTAAGATACTCCGATGGACTTCCGGTAAGCTGTATTGGCTTACCTCGCGCTTCCAGCCGGTATCTTTTTGGTGCATTGGTAGTATCTTTTCGAAAATGTAGTCTAAGCTACAAGTTATAGTAATGACTAAGTGATGAAGCAAGGGTTTGTCAACGGTCAACTTTTCTGCCAGATAAGAAAGATGGCCACAAAGAAAGCGGCGGCACCTGCCCGCAAGATCCGATCCGTCCCCTTGCGGGATCAGGAGACCGCGGCGCATCAGAAGCGCACCCGGCAGCAGCATGCTCAGGAGCGCGCACAGGATTATGTGGAAGCCATCGCCGACCTGATTGCCGCCCATGGCGAAGCCCGCGCCACCGATCTGGCCCGTTCCCTAGGCGTCACGCATGTCACCGTTATCCGAACCGTGCAGCGTTTGCAGCGCGAGGGATTGGTGACAACCCAGCCCTACCGCTCGATTTTTCTGACTGATAATGGTCGCAAGCTCGCTGCCAAGGCAAAGGCCCGGCACGAAAAAGTCGTCGCCTTTCTGGAAGCACTCGGCGTTTCTTCCGCAACCGCTCGTGCGGACGCTGAGGGAATCGAGCACCACGTTAGCCCCGAGACGCTTGCCGCATTTGAGAAGTTTCTCGCCGCGCGGAAACGCTAACGGTGTAGAAAACGCAAACGCGCCTAAATTTCAAACAGCACGATCCGATTGGAATTCGTGCCCTGTTTCTGATTTTTCACTCCCCAGCAATTCGAAGTCTTGGTGAAGTTCTGGCGATTGATGAGAATTTCGCTCGGCGATAAACCCGCCGCCTGTCCCGCGCTTAGCACCGTATCTTCGAGGAGGATTTTACCTTTGCGCACTTCACCCACCTCGATTGCGATTTTTCCTTTTGGGTGAAGGACGCGCGCCAGTTCGCGCAGTACGTCCTGCATCATATCTCCCCAGCCGGCGAGTTTGCCGTGGATGTGCGGGTTGGTATCCGTATCCAGTTCGATTCCGCAGAACCAGCAGCGCAGCCAGTTATCCGCTACGTAATCCACCTCATCGAGAAAGGGAGGGGAGCTCACCACGAGATTCAGCGAGCCTTCTTCGATCCACGAAAGATCCTGCGCTTTTCTGGTGTGCACAAGTTCCGGCGTATAAATTTTCTTTAGCACTTTCCGATCCTGCGACGACAAATCTTTGAGAAGGTCTTTGCTTTTGCGCGTGATGATCGCCTTGATGTTCCGCGCTTCCGGCTTCTGCTTGAGGCGCACGTTGATTTTTTTCTGTGACTCGACGGATACCGCCTGATTCGGCGGCAGTGTATAGACTGAAAAAAATCCACTAGAGTGTCCGGTAAGCCGTGTGAGTGCTACCATGCGAATCCACGCATCCACGGAATCCAGCGTCTCGGCTTTTTCGCGTTTCAATAAATAATCCCGAAGCGCATGGAGTTGGCTCAGCGTTTCCGGATGATAAAACGTGAGCAGGTCTTCGCGGATTTTTTTCTTCCACGTAAGATCCAGCCTTTCCAGGCGTTCACGAACGGCATCCTGATCCGGCGGATTAAGCCGCGGTAAAATCATACGTTCGCAGAGGGGATTGATATCGCACCCGGCAGGGACGCGTCCGGAAAGCGCCGCCGTGAGAAGCGTGGTGCCGCGACCCATGAAAGGATCGAAAACCACATTTCCTTTTTTGGAATACCGCTCGATAAAATACTGCGGAAGTTCCGCCTTGAAGCACGCGCGATAGGGCACTTCCTGCAGCGAGTGGGATTGGCGCTGCTTCGCAGTCCATAATTCCTTTTCCGTGCGATGGATTAAATGAGGGAAAAGGGTTTGCATGATCGACGTGGATTCCTCCCCACACTCCAGACTTTATGCGGAAAAAGCAGCTATTTTTTACTGCGCAGAGTTGCCTTCCACAGCCTGGCCATTACCAGAAGGGGGTTGTGGCCAAGGTAATTGAGGCACGGAGAGTTGAATTTCGTATAAGGCTTGCGCGCGCAGTCCGTCGGCGAGCCTCCGTGGGGATGATAAAACTCCCAGACCGCTCCCGTAGTGCGGAAATGTTTGGCGCTCTGATCCAGCGCGGCTCCGAGCAGCTTGTGCGCCGCATCCGCGCGACCGTAGTGCATGCAACCTCGGGCAGCCCAGTACGTCATGCTGTTCCACGCGGGCCCGCGCCACATACGCAGTTCAAAATCCGGGTCCTCCACGCCAACGGAGGCGAGGGGATGTTTGGTAAAGAAGCGCCGGGGATTGAGAATATTTTCATCAATCACCCTCTGCGCCTGCTCAGGAGTGGCAGCGCCGACGATCAGCGGCCAGATTCCTTCGAGTGCCAGAACAGGCTTTTGCTTCTTCTCCTGCAAACGCCACGGATCCTGAAAGAGCGCGGTCTTTTGATCGAACATCTCATTTTGTATTAGATTTTTGATCCGCGTAGCCTGCGCACGATGCGCGGAAGCATCGAGACCCAGACGAGGCGCCCAGAGCGCAGCCATTTTATAAAGCGTGTAAACGTGCGATGTCGCATCGACAAGCGCCAGCGGTTTGCGGGGATTGTCCTTAAAACGAATGCCGTCATCGATACCACTCTCCCATTCGTCTTTTCCAAGAATATCCGCGTAGAAAAATCCGCCATCCGGACTTTGGCGCAGGCGCGTAAACCAGCCGATCTGTTTTATAAGTGCGTCATAGCAGTAACGCAAAAATTTACCGTCACGATCTTTCTGGAAAATTTCCTCTACGGCTACCGGCCACACGGGAGGATGACCCACTTTTTTTCCGAAGACCGCTTTACCGCCCCGCACCCAGATCGTTCCCGGCACGAGACCACTGCTTTGCTGTGCAGCAAGGTTGTTGAGAATCTGATTGCGCGCATTTTCCAGC
>JBDSIH010000198.1:0-4791 GCA_039918055.1 Chthoniobacterales bacterium | reverse complement strand
CCCAATTCGTTAAAAAATTCGCTCTTCGTACCGGATGGAAAATCTCGGGCGTATGCCGAAATCCTCAGGGAAAAGAGAGGCAACTACTTCTTGCATCCATTATATCCATCGAAGGAACACCCATCTCCGAATGGCAGGATCCACCCGATTTTGAGAAACTCACGGCAACTTTCCCTGAAAAGCGCATCCTTCTCGAAAATCTTGAGGATTCCAACATTAACACCCGCGCAATTGACCTGATTGCGCCTCTTGGAAAAGGGCAGCGCGGTCTCATTGTGGCCCCTCCCCGCACAGGCAAGACGATTCTTCTTAAGCATATTGCCAAAGCGATTCTAAAAAACCATCCGGAGATTCGCCTGATTCTTCTTCTCATTGATGAACGTCCCGAAGAAGTCACCGATCTCCGCCGTGAGGTAGATGCAGAAATTTACAGCTCCACCTTCGATGAATCTCCCCAAAGACATGTGCAGGTTGCCGAAATCGTCGCAGAAAGGGCGAAGCGCCTCGTAGAATTGAAATATGATGTCGTTGTGCTCCTCGATAGCATTACGCGCATGGCGCGCAGTTATAACAACCTGCAGCCCGCTAAGGGCGGAAAAATAATGTCCGGCGGTGTTGATACAAAGGCACTCGCAAAGCCAAAGCGCTTTTTTGGTGCAGCGCGAAATGTCGAGGAAGGCGGTAGCCTCACCATCCTTGCGACTGCGCTTGTGGAAACGCAAAGCCGAATGGACGACTTGATTTTCGAGGAATTTAAGGGCACGGGAAATATGGAAATCCATCTGGACCGCTCTATTGTGGAACAAAGGGTTTACCCCGCCATTCATATCGTGAAATCCGCCACAAGGCGCGAGGAGCTGCTTTATCATCCCGATGAATTTGAACGCGTAGCTTTGATCCGCCGTCAGCTTTCCGAACTTCCTGCAGTCGAAGCGATGCAGGTTTTGGTTTCCAATTTGGAATCGACCCGCTCAAATCCGGAACTTCTTATGGCGGGCATCCGCCAATAGTAGCTCCGCCTCAAGCGGAAACGACTATTTTATCGAAAGCAGTTTTAATATCGGCCCGGACTTGAGCATATTTTTTCAAAAATTCGGGCAAAGCTTCAAATCCCATTCGCCGGGCAAGTTCGGATTGCCTTTTTTCTTCGGCAGGAATCTGGGAGACGCTAGCATCTTCAATGCGCCGCAGACATATTTCGATATGACGCAGGAAAAGATAATTCTCCTTTAGTAATTCAGCATCGGCAGATGGCAATGCTTCGTTTTCTTTCAAACTATTCAGGGCATAAATCGTATTCGGTTCCCTTAGCCCATGCTGCATTTCAAGCGACTGGACTATAAACTCTGCAGCCATAAGTCCGCCTCTGCCAGTCTTAAAAAATAACGCATCATTTGCGCCGCCGCGATTTTCCACAACCTTTGCATGCATTGCGGCGATTTGCGGGAAAAGATCGCTGCGCGTTCCGGCAGATTTAAAGGCCTCGTCGATAATTTTTTCCACCTCTGCCCGCAATGGCCCGCTTATTACCCGTGCTTTACTGAGAGCCTGAATTTCCCAAAGTTGAGCTCTGCCCTCATAGTATTTTTTATACATTTCAAGCGGCGTCGCAAGCGGACTGGCATTGCCTTCCGGACGAAGCCTTAAATCGATCGGGAAAATGAGACCCTCTTCATTTCTTTTCCCTATTTCCTTAATAAGACGGGCTACCCCGGCCTGGTCAGTCCCAATAGCGACGATATCCAGATCCGAGCCATAGCAAAGCTCGCGACCGCCAAATTTGCCCATAGCCACCAGTGTTATCTGATTCTCCAGTTTAAGATCTGCAAGCACCTGAATGACACAAGCCTCGGCTAAGGCGGTATATTCCTTCTGCAGTTCCTGCAAATCGCAAAACCCGAGTATATCGCGCAACCCGATGCGAAGCACCTGAAACTGCCGATAAATGCGGATGTGATTCAGTGGTTCATCTTTATATTGCGTCTGAAAAGAAAGCATTGCTGCCTGATGATCCTCGGCCGTCATCGCCAGCCCAAGTTCCTGTCCGCGCGCAATTTCTTCAATCCATTGAGGACGACGCACAATGGCCCGAGTTAAAAAATAGCTGGCATCAAATAACTTTATCAAAAGTTCCAGCAGCCTCGGATTAGCCGCAAGCGTTTCAAAGAGAATCCCCCGGATCCCATAGGCATCTACAAAATCCACAAATCCCGCCAATGCTGAATCGGGTTCTGCAGTATTTTTTAACTGCCCTAAAAGCAATGGCTGAAGACGCTCATATAATTGACGAGTCCTTGGCGACACATGTTTGGAACGATCCGGAGAACCCAGATTTTTCAACATTCGTTCTGCCGATACGGAATCGGCAAAAAAATCCATACTGTTTTCCAGATTTTGTCTTGGCAGATTTTCACGGTTATTTTCGGTTAGTACGCGCTCAAAAATGGAGCGAACGGTATGCATGGTACTCTGAAGAGTGGAAAGAAAGAGCGAAGTGTCAGGAAACTCGAGATTTAGCGCGAGGTGATACAATTCCTCCGGGTTTGTGGGAATAGTATGTGTTTGCTCCTCATTGGAAATCTGTAATCGGTGCTCTACCTGTCTAAGAAAAATGTATGCTTTCCTAAGCGCCAATGCGTCATCACTTGGAAGAAAGGCCAGTTGGGCAAGTCCATTCAAAGCCTTCAGGGTATTGCGCTCCTGTAAGAAGGGTTGGCGAGCACCATGAAGCAGCTGCAGGGTCTGAACGGTAAATTCGATTTCTCGAATACCACCACAGCCAAGCTTCACATTCCTGTGAAGTTCATCAGGGCCGAGAATATCTCTTTCGATTCGAGATTTTATTGCTGCCACCTCATCCACTACATCGTGAGAGATGGATTTAGGATAGATGAATGACTGCATGATTCGCTCAAAGTCATAGGCCATCTCCTTACTGCCACTTATGCGTCGCGATTTTATCAATGCCATACGCTCCCAGGTTTCACCGAAGCCGGCATAATAATTTTCCATACTCGGCACCGAACGAGTAAGTGGCCCCGCCATTCCCTCGGGTCTGAGGCGTAAATCCACTTTAAATAAGACGCCCGCCTTATCCTGCATGGAAAACAAAGCGAGCATACGTTCCACCACGCGGTTAAAAAATTCCTGTCGCGTAAATCCCGGCTTTACCTCGCCGTCCTCGCCGTAAAAAGAGATTAAATCGATATCAGAACTATAATTCAGTTCCTGGCCACCGAGTTTACCCATTCCCAGTATTACTAAATCATCTCCGGGGTTTCCCCAGCGCCCTGAATACTCCGTTAAAACAGCGGCATACACTTCTTCAACGCAAATTTCCGCAATCGAGGCCAATTCAACTCCTGTTTCAAGGATATCGGAAATGCCAGCCACCTCACGGAGTGCAATACGCAGCAGCTCCCAGGATTTAAAGCGGCGCAGCGAACTCAGGCGTTCACCCCCTTCATTCTGCATCACATTCCAATCCAGCTCCATCCTGCGTCTGCTTCTGGAAGAAGCGCAAACTGCCGGATCCGCGAGCCATTGGAGTGCCTGCGGAGTATTACAGATTTTTTCTACACTAACCGGGGAGTTGGATAGCAATTTACCCAAAACCGCCGCACCGAGAGGAAATTCCTCTACAAGTCTTTGTAAAGAAGCATACTCCGGAAGCCACGCTGCTTCGATTCGCAGCAATGCCTGTTCCAGATCTTCTGCCCGGATACTGCCATTGCAAAATTTAGTTATCCAATTCACTAGGGGGTAACGTTATTTCGATAGGGAAGCCGCGCACGCTGTTCCTCCAATAAACGCCTGTCTTCTGCGCTAAGCGAGTCAAAACCATGACGGGCAATTTTATCCAGTATTTCCTCGGTTTGTGTTTTTTCACGTCTTGGCGGAGGAGGTGCGGATGGGTTTTCGGGACCATTAATTGGAAAATCCGGAAATGGCGGAATATTTGATTTCCACACAAGCGCCAGAATAAAACCCATTATACATCCTCCAAGATGCGCAAGATGGCCCACATTTTTTTCAATGCCTGAAAGCCAAAACAAAATGGAAACAATGAAAATTCCCACCCCGAGATATTTTGCTTTCATTCTAAGTGGAATCACAAAGAATATCAGCGCGGCGATCAGGACATCCGGAAACAATGTCGTAAACGTAATCATGACCGCAAAAACCGATGCCGAAGCACCGACGAGAACCTGAGAGTTCCCACCCGGAAAGAAAATCTGTAGAAGCCCCCCTGCAATTCCTCCTGCAAAATAAAGAAACAAATAACGGAAAGGTTTCAGCACAACTTCGACCTCTCTTCCCACAAACCAGAGCCCGACCATATTCACGAATAAATGCAGCGATCCCCCATGAAGAAACTGATAGGTAATCAACTGCCAGTATTTTCCCGCCTCAAGCCCGCCATCACTCAGACCGAATGTATCTAACAATGTATGTTGCCCTTCACGGCTCAGACTCAACTGCAAAAGGTAGATCGCACAATTTACCGCAATCAGGGTCAGGGTAATGGGTGCACAGCGCTGAAAAATGCGCAGTCGAAATCCTTTCAAATATTCAGGGAACATGGATTTCGTTTTTCCCGGTGGAGTTCGCTTCCGTTGGTGAAGGAACAAAAACTTTTAAACGCTGCTCTGAAAAATGAAATTTTACAGGGAGGTTTCCCGCCAGTTCCCCATCCAGCTCAAAAGGAACAGCCTGTTCGCTCCATATCCGAAGGGATTGCGTTTGAAAGTAATCCACGTCCGACAGTTCATCATGATTCTTAAATATAAG
>JBDSIH010000197.1:0-4049 GCA_039918055.1 Chthoniobacterales bacterium | reverse complement strand
AGGGAAAGCTTCATCATGATGGTGAAATTTTCATAATCAGATGCCGTGTAATATTCGGTATGCGGATCATAGCTCTGAGCCAGTGACGTCATGAACGTGCGGAAAATATCTTCACTATCCTCATCCTGGATGGTGTGCAGCAGCTTGTCGTAACGTTTTTCAATGACTTTTTGCGGAGTATTCAGTGCATGTTCATTGAGTTTTTCCTGAAGCAATTCCCCTTCAATTCTGGCTTCCCAGATCGAATCGGCATCTACCTCATCCTTTGCCCATGCGGCTTTTTGCCGGTTGATCTGGGCCGTGCGCTCGGAATCAAACTTATATTCCTTGGTGACAAGTTCCTTCACCTTGGCGATCCGTTCTTCGACCCGCTGTTTGAAGCGGCTGAATATTTCCTTGGCGGGCGCCATGTCTCCCACAAGAATTGCCTCGTCGAGATGCGTGCCGTACTTCGTTTCAAATTCTGTAATGTCTGCCTGAGTGAAAAACAGGCGATTGTAATCCAGCGCATCGAGATAGGTCTGGAGAACCGTATGCGACATTTCATCATCGAGTTTTTTCCGCGTATAGTGCAACTGCTCAAGCAGCCGGGAAACAGAAGCTTCTACATGCCCCTTTTCGCTGACATCGGAAGCGGAGAAGGCCGATTTTTCCGGGAGAGTAACTGAAATTGCTATCGCTAAAACGAATAACAGGCGGCGCAGAATATATACATTCATTGAATTAATTAACCTTGCAGATATCTTCGTTGAAATCAACCTCACGAGAGTCTGACCATTTTTCCATGCTACAGTTCAAAAAATTTACGGGAGGCGTTTTCGAAACCAACGGTTATCTTATAGAAGCGCCTGAAGGAAACCTTCTTATAGATGCTCCGGATGGGGTCGCTTCCGCCTTTTCCGGCCAATCTATAGCGATGCTCTTTCTTACGCACGGTCACTTTGACCATATTGCAGATGCGGCGGACGTCAAGCAACGCCATGACTGCCCTATAGCCTGTCACCCAGAAACAGTTCCCATGATTGAAGACCCCGAGTTTTTTAAGCGCTTCGGGTTTCAGCTTGAGATTAAGCCCGTCAAAGCGGACCGGCTCGTTGAAGAAACCGAATCCTTAAACCTTCTTGGACTGGATTTTCAGGTCCTTTATGTGCCCGGACACTGCCCCGGCAGCCTCTGCCTGTTTGAAAAAACTTCCGGAATTTTATTCGGAGGCGACGTCCTTTTTGAGGGAGCAATCGGTCGATGGGATCTGCCCGGTGGGGATAAAGATCTTTTATTGCAGGGTATACGCTCAAAAATCCTGACCCTACCTCCATCCACACGCGTTTTATCCGGCCATGGTCCCGAAACGACGGTGGGGCACGAAATGGAAACAAATCCCTGGCTGATTTCCTGAGATTTCCTGGAAATAAAAATCCTGATATTGTGCAAAAGGTTCCCATTTCTTTACTCGACATAGCGGTCAACCTGCCTTATTAATAAAGCCTCAACTCCTTCCCGGGTCTGCACTTATGCCATCGTTTACTTATGTAGCACTGGACGCCAGAGGTCAGGAATCTCAAGGCTCCGTTGAAGCCGGCTCTCAAAGCGAGGCGGTCGCTCAGCTAAGACAGTCCGGTTTTTTTCCTACCAGCGTCATGGAGGCTGGAAAAGGTGGCGCCAAGAAGCTGAAAACCACCACATCCGCTGCTTTGGCACCTACAGGGGAGGCTAAGAAAAAGACCAGCTTCACACTTTTCCAGCGCACGACGGTCAAGGGTAAAACCCTGATGATTTTCACCCGGCAACTTGCCACCCTTATCGATGCCGGCCTCCCCCTCCTTCGGGGATTAACAGTTCTTGCAAAGCAGGAACCCGATCTCGTTTTACGCAAAACGATTAATCAACTGGCGGAATCGGTGCAGGGCGGAGGAACTTTTTCGGAAGGTCTGGCCTCTCACCCTAAAATCTTCAATAAGCTTTACGTGAATATGGTTAAAGCGGGAGAGCTCGGCGGTGTGCTGGAACTTGTCCTCCTTCGTCTCGCGGAATTTCAGGAAAAGGCACAGAAAATCAAGAACAAGGTTGTCTCCGCCATGTTCTACCCAATCATCGTGCTTGTTATCGCCATTGCGATTTTAAGCTTCCTCCTGATTTTTATCGTTCCAAAGTTTCAGCAGATTTTTAACGACATGTTAAATGGGCAGTCACTCCCCGCGCTTACAGAATTTGTCATCGGAGCCAGTGATTTGCTTAAGAATCATATCTTCCTCATTATCGGTGCCGTAGTAGCAATCGTAATCATCCTTAAGCTGATGGCCAAGACACCAAAAGGAGCGCATTTTCTCGATACCCTCGCTCTACGCGCTCCTCTTTTTGGAGATTTGACCCGGAAAAATGCCATTTCACGATTCAGCCGAACTCTCGGCACGCTCGTAACCAGCGGTGTACCCATTCTACAGGCCCTAAATATTACGCGCGATACGGCAGGTAACTACATTATCGCCAGTGCAATCACCAAAGTGCACGACGCCGTCAAGGAGGGTGAATCCATTGTCGCCCCTCTGGAAGCAAGTAACGTATTTCCCCCCATGGTAATCAGCATGGTGGATGTCGGTGAGGAAACCGGACAATTGCCGGAAATGCTCTTAAAGATTGCGGAGGTTTATGATGATGAAGTGGACAATGCCGTATCCGGCCTTACATCCATGCTTGAGCCTATTATGATCGTTTTTCTCGCTCTTGTGGTCGGCACTATCGTCATTGCGCTGTTCATGCCTCTGATCACCATTATCACTTCCCTGCAGTCTCAGACGTAAACCTGTGCTATATTTGCATCAGAACATGCCATACCCACTCAAAAAAAATTCCCACCCAAACCGAATGGGCTTCACACTTATGGAGCTTCTCGTAGTAGTGGCTATTATTATGGTGCTGGCAGCAATTACCCTTTCCGTTGCAGGCCTTGTGCAAAACACTGCCGCCCGCGCCCGCACAAAAACGGAGTTACAAATGCTGGAAGTCGCCCTGGAAAAATATAAGAGCGAAATGGGAGAATATCCGACTTGGTCCATTGGGATTGATACCAATACCGGCTTACCCTCGACCAGCGGCTCTGTAAGTGCCGTGATTTCAACCAACGAATCTCAAAATGCCACGAATGTGCTTCTGCTCGCTTTGGCCCCCCCTCCTCCAGCAGCATCGAATGCCGTGGCCATCTCTAATATTTATAATCCACAAAATAAGATTTTTTTTGAATTCCCCAGAACCATGCTTGGGCATGGAGGAGGGAATGCCAGCAATGAAACCGTTCATAACACCAATGTTACTGAAAAGTTTGTAGATCCTTATGGCAGTGCTTATGGATACAGCTACCCAGGGCGTATGAATCCGAGCAACCAGTTCGATCTTTGGTCGCAGGCGGGAAATTCCACGAATACCAATGCGTGGATAAAGAACTGGTAAAACAGATAGCCGCTTTCGCGTATTAAAACTCTTTCCCTTCAGGAAAAAATCCTAGTTTCCCGGCTACCGAAATTCGACAGCGCAACATGGCCCTCCATTCGCAAAGCATTTGCAATGGCACCGTCCCTGGAGATGACACAGGGCTGGCTAAAGCGGCAAAATACAAAAGTGCCACGTGCCACTATACACCTCGGCTGGAGGGATAATGCGCTTCAGGTGTTGGCCCGTCTCCCTGATAAGGATATTTTCAATACTGCAACCCGGAACAATCTGAATCTCTGCCTTTTCGGCGATGTCTTTGAAATCTTTCTTCGGGATAACGCGCAAAAATCCTACCATGAATTCCATGTGGCCCCCAACGGACGCTGGATGCAATTAAAAATGCCAAGCGCCGAGCTTTTCAGCCGTGGAAATGTTGACCTCGATTCTCTTAGAATTCCTCAGCTCTTTATTAATTTCCGGCTGCGCATCAACCGGCGCGCGAATTACTGGATGGTGTATGCAAAAATCCCGGCCTCGCGTCTCTTCGGGGAAAAAATAAATATTAACAACCGCACATGGCTGGCGTCTTTCAGCCGTTATGATTATTCAAAAAATAAAAGAAA
>JBDSIH010000196.1:0-1750 GCA_039918055.1 Chthoniobacterales bacterium | reverse complement strand
GCTGTCTTCCGCCCTGGGAAATAAAATACTCCGCCGTTTCGTTAGTTCGTCCGCCGGGGAAAGTCGCTACTGAAGCATGCGCAACTTTTGGTTGCGTTACGCGACCTCCTCTTAGATCTGCTGCGGGTAGAGTTAATCTTTATTAAGCAGGAGGAAGGGGCGATCAGTTTTTGCCTCCCCAATAAAGCCTCGTGAGCTTTTTGAGGATACCCGGACCTGCCTGGTCGTAAAATTTTTGGCATTCGCCGCGCTTCCTTTACCTACTCCCGCGTGTAAGAATACTTATATAGTGTGCGCATGTTTCGTCAGTCCGGCAGGGCCGCATTGGGATATATATTTATCTTAAATTCCCTTCGCTCGCATGCGTGAGCAGCGGAAAGGAAAGTTTCTTTGCGATGGGAATCCAGTAATCACGCGCATTAATAGAAATCACCCTTTACCAACATGGAAGACAGTACTCCAGCCGGAGTAGAAATGAATGTCGGGGCGTGGGCACTCCTTGAAAGGAAGTCGGCTCTCCGTCTTCGTGGTCATATTATATACCTGCAATTTAAGCCGGTCGCGCCAATGTGGCTGACTCATGAAGAGATGGAATTCCGCCGTATTTAATGGCCCCTCCTCCCCAATATAAACTCCCTGACAGTAAAACCGGATATCCATGAAAATCCATCGATTCCGGGCGCGGTCAAATATCTCCGCCGTGGTATGCATGCCGCCAAGAAGAACCCATGATTCCGGCGTATAGCGGATCGGGCGTTCCATGTGCATGTTTCGCGCAATAACGCCAAAGCATTTGCACGCATGGACAAAAATAATATTAAACTGCACGCAAAACCCCTTACTCTTGCCGGCAATCATTGCCCGATAGCTATCAAACGGGGTGTAATACGTCAGCTCATCTATTGGCCAGCCAGTATGCGGCCAGAGTTCGTGGCACAGCAGTCGGGACAGCTCACAGGCTTTTTCATAGTCGCCTTCGATGCCTTTAAGATGTGCGCCCCATGTTTTTTCGGCGAATTCCCGGTCTTCGGAAGTAGGTGTCGGGATGTTCCAGCTTTCGGGGGTTCGGGATTCAAGCTCAAGAGGAGGCGTGATGCTCACCATATATCGCGCGGGGCAAACGCTTCCCCTTGCGGCATTCTCCTCAGCCGTGGAAAGACCTACGCTTATATCATATACTGTCGGACCTTCGCCACTGTCGTAAACCGGTTTTATCTTTCCCGTCCATTCCGCCTCATTCCCCATGCGAATGACGACGCAATGATCGCTCAGACAATGCCACGGCCCATCCTTTTCCGAAAACATGAAGTGACAGAAGTCACTGCGATGAGAATTTAATTTCAACTGCAGCGTCCTATCCTGATCGACCAGGTGCTCAAGGTGAGTGATAACCACATCCTCCTGGGTGCCATAATGAGCACGATATGAATCGAAAAAATTTATCGTAGGGAGATTATCACGGATTTGCATATATTTGTGTATCTTATCGTGTTTGGGCGTTATTTCAATCTCACTTTACTTTTGACGCCTGCCTTGTTCTTCCACCTGACGGCACAGGGAGTCGAATTCGCGTTTCATGACTAATTCAGTGCCGGTAGGAAAGATTCGCATCGTACGCGGCTTTCACCAGAATTCAAACAAGGATGACCGCTCTTCTTCGCTGACATCCGCTTAATCAACAAACTCTACTCGAAAATTACGGGCTTTATATCGGTCATTTCCGAATGATCCATTCCCTGCCCTGATAAAG
>JBDSIH010000195.1:0-3843 GCA_039918055.1 Chthoniobacterales bacterium | reverse complement strand
AAAGGTTCATCGAGAAGATAGATGTCCGACTGCTGTGCCCATGCGCGCGCGAGAAATGCGCGCTGCTGCTGCCCGCCGGAGAGTGCCTTAATCTGGCGGTCGGCAAGCGGTTCAAGCTCCATGACATGCAACGCTTCTGCGACGATGTCCGCATCCTGTTTACCAAAGGATTTCCAGATGCCGAGATCGGGATAGCGTCCCATCTCGACAAGCCCGCGCACAGTAATAGGGAAATCCCAGTCCACGGTTTCGCGTTGCGGAAGATACGCAATAATTTTTCCACCGCCGCGAATATCGCGTCCGGCAAACTTCACATTACCGGTTTCTGCTTTGATGAGTCCGGCTACGGATTTTAAGAAGGTTGTCTTGCCTGCCCCGTTTGGTCCGAGAAGGCCCACGCAGGTGCCGCGATCAATTATCAGATTGATATGGTGAATCGCGGGAACGCGGTGATACGAGACGGTGAGATCTTCGATGACGAGATTAGGGTTCATGGCTGTGCCGGAATGCTTACCGCCTCCTGCAATGTCTGTTTTCCCCACAGGGATGTCTCAAAAAACGGGTTATCCTGATTCAGCGCCTGGATGCGCAGGGCGTGATTTTCAGCATCCTTCCAGGAGGCATCGATTACTATATCCGTCGCGGATTGGGCGAGGGGAAGCTGAACAATTTGCGCTTTTCCGTTATTCTCAAATTTGGCATCGATGAGAATCTGATCGAGAAAATGAACCTGGCATTTCTCCCATGGCTGGGAGGCCGTGAGGATGATGGTCACCGTCGTAAGCGCGGAAGTTTTCTGCGTGGTGCTTTTCGCAGCATGGGTGGAATCGAAAGATTTCCGGCTGGTTAGCCTCCAGACGCCGAGTCCGAGAAAACTCAGTAAAAGGAGTGTCAGAAGAAATCGAAGAAAGGGATGTCCGCGCATAGGTTGCCGCTTCCCTGTGACAGGAAGCATCGTGCCTTAATACGTGTTTCCTTCCTCCGTGCCAAGACCGACCGCCAAATTATATTGGCGGGGTGTAATAAACGAAGGAAGGCAGGTATCCGCTAAGCTGGTGCGGCGGCAGGCAATCCACCCGGAGGCAACTCCTCGGGCTTATCCGGCTCAAGGGGTTCCTGGGCAGCTACCATAGGAGCAGGAGGAAGTGGTGGCGGCTTAATGACAGCGCTTGGAGGATTCTTCAGCGTGCCGGTTGCCATCAATTCTTCAACCTGGGCGGCATCGAGCGTTTCATAATTAAGAAGTGCCTTGGCGACGATTTCGACTTTGCTGCGATTTTCATTGAGCATTGTCTTCGCGCGGTTGTAGGCCTCGTCGATGATGCGTTTGACTTCCATGTCAATTTCCTGCGCGGTCGCTTCGCTGTACTCGCGGTTGCGGGACATATCGCGGCCAAGGAAAACGTAATCGCTCTCTTCGCTGAAACGGATCATGCCGAGGCGGCTCATGCCCCATTCGCAAACCATCTTGCGCGCAAGCTGCGTGGCCTGCTTGATATCACCGGATGCGCCGTTGGAAATATCATTGGAGAACATTTCCTCCGCGATGCGTCCGCCCATGGTGACGACAATGCCGTCCTGCGCTTCTTTGAACTGCGTGGAGTATTTATCGCCTTCGGGAAGATACATCGTAGCGCCGAGATAAGGTCCGCGTGGGATAATCGTCACCTTGTGCAGGGGATGTGTATGCTCGAGAAGAACATTGAGAATAGCGTGACCCGCTTCGTGCCATGCGGTACCGATCTTTTCGCTATCGCTCATGGCGAGACTGCGGCGTTCCTTGCCCCAGCGGACTTTGTCGCGTGCCTCTTCGAGTTCGGCCTGCGTGATGCCTTTGAGGCCGCGGCGCGCTGCGAGTAGAGCGGCTTCATTCATCACATTGGCGAGTTCCGCACCGGAGAAACCGGGCGTGCCACGTGCGAGAAAGCTCAGTTCCACATTTGCGTCGAGCTTCACTTTCTTCGCGTGAACTCTGAGGATTTCCTCACGACCATTCACGTCGGGAAGGGTAACGGTGACCTGACGATCGAAACGACCCGGACGCAGTAATGCGGGATCAAGAACGTCGGGGCGATTTGTCGCAGCAATGATGATGACCCCGTCCTGCGTATCAAAGCCGTCCATCTCGACAAGAAGCTGGTTCAGCGTCTGTTCACGTTCGTCATGACCTCCGCCGACGCCGTGTCCGCGATGCCGACCGACTGCATCGATTTCATCAATAAAGATAAGGCAGGGGGCGTTCTTCTTGCCCTGCTCGAACATATCGCGAACGCGGGATGCGCCGACACCGACGAACATCTCCACGAAATCCGAACCACTGATACTGAAAAACGGCACGTCCGCTTCACCGGCAATGGCGCGGGCGATGAGGGTCTTTCCCGTTCCGGGAGGGCCTACCATCAGCACGCCTTTTGGAATGCGTCCGCCGAGTTTCTGGAACTTCTTGGGGTCTTTGAGGAATTCGACAAGTTCCTGCACTTCCTCTTTGGCTTCTTCAACGCCCGCGACATCCTTGAAGGTGATCTTGTTCTTTTCCTTCGCCATCATGCGGGCCTTGCTTTTGCCGAAATTCAGAGCGCCTTTGCCCGCCATCTTGATCTGGGAGCGGAAGAAGAAATAGAGCACGAGAAGGAAAAGCGCGATTGGCAGAACGCCCATGAGCGCGGATGCCAGCAAATCATTCTCAGGGCGGATATCAGGAGTGATGCCCGCCGCTTTCAGGTCTTCGAGAAGTTGTTTCCCGTCGAAGTCGATATAGACGTCCGTCTTGAAGGGATAGGGTTGTTCCGCGGCCGTAGCAGTCGGGCTGACCGTGGCCTTCTGGTAGTAGCCGGTGAGGGACTGCGTCTTGCGGCCATCCACTACGACGAGTTGAACGGGCTTATCCGCAGCGGAAACTATTTTTCCCGCTTTGAGCAAGCTGTGAAATTGATTGTAGGTAAGCGGATCGGCCTGCGTTAAAGTGCCGCCCCGGTAAAGAAAAGCGCCTGCAATAAGCGCAAAAGCCGTCGCCAGGAGAAGAAGGGCTCTCCAGTTAAATTGTGGATCGGGGTTCTTTTGACGCTGATCCTTCTGTTCTCGATTGTTATTTTGTGACATTTCTTGCGTTCTACGGTGTTCTGACCAC
Organism: Chthoniobacterales bacterium; assembly: GCA_039918055.1. Lineage (GTDB taxonomy): Bacteria > Verrucomicrobiota > Verrucomicrobiia > Chthoniobacterales > JBDTJR01 > JBDTJR01. The sequence goes on along the minus strand of JBDSIH010000195.1, from coordinate 716 downwards.
AGCTTCGTAACACACGCTATATGTAATTGCAAACGGTGGTTGGCACTAAAGTAGCCCATAATGATCAATAAATCTACAACCTATCGCGCCCTCGTGGTTTCCATCCACGATGTGAGCCCTTTGACACGGGAAACCGTGGAGGCGATGCTTCAGGATCTGGCGACATGGGGAGTGGCGCGAACGTCATTATTAGTGATTCCGAATCATCACCATAAGGGGAATTTTCACGAAAACAGCGAATTTTGCACATGGTTACGTCAAAAAGTGGCCGATGGACATGAGTCGGTCATTCACGGGTATTATCACCAGCGGCCCGCAAAAGAGGGCGATTCGGTAGCTCAGCGCATGGTGACACAGCTTTATACCGCCGGTGAGGGGGAATTTTTTGACCTCGAGGAAGAGGAGGCCTATGTGCGTCTGAAGCTTGCCCAGAAGGAATTTACCGAAGCAGGCATTCCCACAACCGGCTTTGTAGCTCCGGCGTGGTTATTGGGTACAGCGGCGGAGAAGGCTGTTCGGCGTGCGGGGTTTGATTACACGACACGGATCGGTACGTTGCTGGATTTTAAGACAAATACCGTATGCGAAAGCCAGAGTCTCGTTTACAGCGTCCGCGCGGGGTGGCGTCGCCAGACGCGTCTTCTCTGGAACAAATTTCTTTTTTCCCGCCTGGAGAAGCGTCCTTTAATGCGCCTCGGACTGCATCCGCCGGATTA
>JBDSIH010000194.1:0-7885 GCA_039918055.1 Chthoniobacterales bacterium | reverse complement strand
TTTTTCGTGGCGGCGTATTGGCGGAAACGCCGTCGAATAACGGCATCACATCGTTAATGGCAAGAACGCTCCTTAAAGGCACTCAAACGCGAACCGCAGAGCAGATTGCGCAGCAAATCGAATCCGTAGGCGGACATTACAACAGCAGCTCGGGCAACAATACTTTCAGTGTACGGGTTGAAGTGATGAAGGCCGATCTCAAGGTAGGTATGGACGTTCTTGCTGATGTTATTCAGCATCCAACATTTCCTGATGCAGAGGTAGAGTGGGAGAAGCAGGTGCAGATTGCCGGCATCAAAGCAGAGGAGGATAAAATTACCACGGTGGCTCAGAATTATCTGCGACAGAAACTATACGCAGACCACGCTTATGCTTTACGCACAAACGGAACATTGCAATCCGTGGCGGCTTTAAAAAGCGGTGATCTGCGAAAATTTCATGAAGAGCTGGCCGTGGCAAAAAACGGGGTTATCGCCGTATTTGGGAGTGTAAAGGCGGAGGAAGTACGCCAGATCGCGGAGAAAGCTTTCAGTAAAATGAAAGCGGGAGAACTTGCTCTCAAAAATGTGCCCATGCCGAAAGCCCTGGCGGCACCGATTAAGGAAACGGAATACAGAAATAAACAACAGGCCGTCATGATGGTCGGCTACCTGGGCGCGGACATTTTAAATAAGGACTTTCCCGTTCTCCAGTTGATTGAGGAAGCTTCGAATGATTTAAGCTCGCGCTTTTTTGTTCGCATTCGCGAAAAAAATGCATTGGCTTATTTTGTCGGAGCGCGGCAGGTGCCCGGTGTGGTTCCTGGCCCGTTTTTCTTTTATCTGGGTGCCGATCCTAAAAAGCTGGTTAAAGCGCAGGCGGAATTTTCTGATGAAATTTCCAAGCTGGTGCAGGATGGAATTACCGAAGAGGAGCTTGCCCGCGCCAAACAAAAGTTCCTTGGTGCGGAAGCCGTTCGAATCCAGAGCAATACGGAATTCGCCCTCTCCAGTGCCACCAATGAGATCCTGGGCCTTGGTTTTGACTACAATAAACGTATTAAGGATATCATTGGAAAAGTGACTCTCGAAAATGCCCGTGAAGTGGCAAAGAAATATTTTGGCGTGCCAGGCTCCGTGGAAGTGATTGTCGAGCCGCCAGAAAAAGTGCAACCTCCTAAAAAAACCAACTAATATTATGGCTGAAGTTCAACAAACTACCAATAGCAGTGAGATGACAAAACGATTCATTGAATTTGTCATGATGCAGGCGCAGCAGGTTTCTCTATTTCTGGGACTTATAAAGCATCCTCAGGCGGAAAATATGGAGCCTAACCTTGAGCTGGCAAAATTATTTATCGATCAACTGGAAATGATCCGTGAAAAAACACGCGGTAATCTTACGAAGGAAGAAGAACAGATCATCAATAACATCCTCGGGGATCTTCAGCTAAATTACGTGGAAGTATCCAAAAAGTTGGAGGGCACATCCGCCACTCAACCGGAAATCACTTCGCAGCCTTCTGAATCCACCCCTCCTGCCTCTCCGGGAACCTCTTCGGGAGATGATGATGATCAGAAGAAGCGCTTTACAAAAAGTTACGGCTAAAGGGTGATCCAGCGTCCGGGTTCGGGAATAATAACTTCCGTTTCCGGCAGTGCCGTCTTAAGCGTGCTACGGGTCCATTCGACAGCTCCTGTATCACCATGTACCAGGAGAATTTTCTTCGGACGAAGGCGTATCGCCTGAGGAATCAAAGATTCGCGTGAAGCATGTGCGCTGAATTGGAAGGTTTCCAGGCGGCAACGTAATGGAACCGGCGGCAATTTGGAATCCAGCAGCACATTTTCTCCGGGTTTGGCAGCACGGACTTTTCCAGCCGGAGAATGCGGATCCGAATAACCTACCAGAAATATGGAACTTTCCGGATCGGAAATTACCCGGCGGGCAAAAACATTGGAGAGGGTTTTCTCCGTCATCATTCCACTGGAAAGAAGATAAATGGCATCTTTTCGAAGCGTATGATTTTGGGCTTCAGGACCGGCAAGGACGTAGGGAGACAGCTCTTCGAATAAGCGAAGTCCCGTATGATTACGGTGCGTATTATTCCGGAAGTCATCATAAATTCCGGTAATCTTGGAACTCAGTCCGCCGATATAAATGGGAAGGGGGGGGAGTAATCCCTCCTTACGGAATTTCCAAAGCATGGTAAGAACTTCCTGCGTTTTCCCAAGCGCAAATACCGGAATGAGAAGATAGCCGTTCGAATTGAGCGCTTCGCGTATTGCTTCGCCAAATCGCTTTTCCTCAGCGGCACGGGAGAAGCCTTCGGGAAGCGGTGCATCGCCGCGTGTGGTCTCCATCAAAAGCACATCAGGGGATTCTTCCGGGAAAACGGCGCCGCGCAAAAGCGTCTGATCTTCATAATTAACATCGCCAGTGTAGAATAATGTTTTGTTTTCGGAGCGCAGCAGGATGCCGGTGGATCCAAGGATATGACCCGCATCATAAAATTCGAAACAGGGCTCGTCTTTATTAGCCGCGTTTCTGGACATTCTTTCTCCATCCAAAGATACGGGCTGATTGACCGGACAGATGCGCCATTGTTTCGCGCAAAGATCGACACCGCGATGGGTGAAGAGAGGATATCCCTCCACGCCGACATCTTCTCTTTGCCGAAGCATTACGTTTACGGAATTATGAAGCATGACTTCAGCAATGCTGGATGTACCAGCCGTCATAAATACCGATGCTTCCGGCATCAGGCGGCTAAAAACAGGAAGCGATCCCACATGATCCTGATGGGCGTGGGATAAAAGAGCCATGTCCACTCGCTGGCCGGAAAGGGCGTCAAAGTTGGGCTGTGCTTCCACTCCAGTAGCCGTTGGGTGCATTCCGGAATCCAGTAAAATGCATTTTCCGGCGGTTTTTATGGCATAGGAGTTAGCGCCGATTTCGACATGACGCGTCAGATTAATGAATTCCATCTCGTTACAGTGTGAATGCTTTTCTTCCGTAACGAAAGAACCTTTGCAGCCTGCCGATCCATCTGCCAGCGGGATTATTGCGCAAAAGGATTCGCCACCATTACGGGGGAAGACTTAATTCCCGCCGGTGTGAAAAGTGCGGCTATTAGAAAGCCAAGAGCCATTCCAAGAGATGGAATCGGAGGCAGCCAAAGCGCCGTATAGTGGTATAAGCCGATGGATGCAGCCGCCGCGAAAAGAAAGAGAATCACAAAGGCTGTGAAACGGCCGAGCCATCCTAAGCGGGTTAAAAACAAAATAGGAAAGAAAAGAAGAGGTGACATCCCCAGGTTCCAATAGGGTGAAATTTCGACGACGGATTTTCCGCTTAGCAGCGTTGCGAGCAGCAGAGCCTCAACATGCAAAGGCGAATACTTTTTGCCAGATGCGAGGACGATCGTCCGGTCGGCCTCGCTGTCGAGTCCGAGTAGTATTGCCCGTCCGGACAACAGGGTATCAAGGGAATCACTTTTTTTAGTGGATTCGAACCTTTCCATTTTCAGTAAAAGCTCATCCAAAGAAATACTTTCGATTAATGATTCTGCACGTTCGCGGATTTTGAGATATCCACCGGCATCCGGAATGTTTTTGTTTCCGGCTATGGAGGTAAGCAGGCCGATCAATGCAAAGGAGGGGAGGGGGGCATGATGATAGCTGGCCACCGAAGGGATAAGGTTTTTGCGGGCTGCGATTTCATCGATATTCAGAAAGCCGACCGCGACATTTTTTGGAAGATCAATAGACGAGGAAAGTCCCGAAAACTGGAAGGGCGGGGTACCGGCGATTTTTAAATTTCCCGGGGTGTTAAAAACGGGGGAATACCGCTCTGTTTGGGATGAAAACAGAAGGCCGAAGTAAATGCCCGTATACCGGCTGGTTTGAATATTCAGGATGTCCGTGACAAGGGCATTGCGGTCCTTACTTCCAAGATCTCCGGCAATTCCCACGGAGAGGGGGGAGAATTTAAAGGCGGTTCGCAGGAAAAGCGCGATATCCACGTCTGTTAATTGCGGCGAACCGGAAATGTCGGCGCTCTGCTCATTATGCCGCACCATGGTAACGAGAGGCTTTGGCTTGCCGTGATGCGAGATACTTTCGATCCCGCTCATGAGGTAATCGTCCGCCATGGCGAAGGTGCCATTTTTTTGTTCTCGGATCAGAAGAATCCCCGCCAGCGTAATAAAGAGAAACGTCAGGAGCGAAGATTTCATCAGGCACCGAGAAGAGCTTTGGCATGCGCGACTGCGGAGGGTTTCTTTCCGCCCAGCATTCTCGCAATTTCCTGTTCGCGTGTTTCGCCGATGACTTCCTGCAGCGTGGAAATGCTACGTCCGCTATCGACTTCTTTTGTGACGACAAACTGACTTCCTGCCGCCGCCGCGACCTGGGGAAGATGGGTAATGCAAAAAACCTGGTGATGCTTCCCAAGCTCGCGCATTTTTTCCCCGACGCCGTTGGCGATTTCTCCGCCGACATTGGCGTCGATTTCATCAAATACAAGGATGGGAATCTGATCCTGCTCTGCCAGGGCGGATTTAACCGCAAGCATGACGCGGGAAATTTCTCCGCTGGATGCTATGGAACGTAATGCTGCCGGAGGCTCACCGGGATTGGGCGCAAAAAGAAATTCCGCTGTTTCGAATCCGCCGGGACCACCTTCGGTAAGGGCTTCAAACGAGATGGAGAATTCGGATTTAAGAAAACCCAGATCCCGGAGGTGAGACGCTATAGCCTTTGCCAGCTTGGGAGCGGCCGCTTTCCGGGCGTCGGAAAGTTTTTTACCGATTTTGGACAGGCTCTTTTTTGCCTCGGCTATTTCGGCATCCAGAGCCGCAAGTTTCTCTTCGCGATGCTCCATGGTTTCGAGCCGAGCGGTAACGTCGTCAAGATAAGCCAGAATTTCTGAAATGGAGTTTCCATATTTACGTTTGAGATTTTGAATTAAATCAACACGCTCTTCGAGGGTCTTTAGCTGCTGAGGATTAAGCTCGAGCCGGGAAACATAGGAGGAAATTTCAGACGAGAGTTCTTCAATTTGCTCAATCGCTGAGGCGTGCTGATTCAGCAGGGATTCCAGATTGGAATCAAGTTTCGCCATCTCCTTGAGCGGCTTTGCGATATTGGAAAGCTGCGCGAGCACGGAATTCTCGGATTCATTGAGCAGCGCAACGGATTCGCCGGCAAGTTCCTGAAGGCGTTTTCCATGGGAGCCTACACGATAGCGTTGCAGCAAACCGTCTTCCTCATCGGGCTTTAATTCCGCGGTTCCAATTTCACGAATCTGGTGCGCCAGCATTTCCTGCTCCCGCTTTGAGGCCTGTTCGCTGCCAAATAATGTTTCACGATCGTTTTTCAGCGTAGTGACAACTTTTCGAACCTTTTGGTAATCCTGTTCGGTCGCCCCGCACCCGGCATAGGAATCCAGCAGGCGCATCTGCTCGTCACGGGAAAAAAGGGACTGATGGTCGTGCGGGCCATGAAGATCTACCAGAAGTTCTCCAAGCTGGCGCAGGAAGCCGAGATTACAGGGAGAGCCATTCACAAATTGTTTCGAGGCTCCGTTTGTCGTAATGATGCGCCGAAGGATCAATTCATCTCCGTCGAACTCGATGGCCTGCTCTTCAAGGAGAGCTTTAATGGCGGAGGTGGCTTTAATTTGATAAATGGCCTCCACGGTGCAGGTATCCGTCCCAGAACGCACGATCGAGCGGTCGGTGCGCTCACCAAGCAGGAGTTTAAGCGCGCCAAGAATAATGGATTTTCCCGCACCTGTTTCTCCCGTAATGGCAATGAATCCCTCTTTGGGATGCCATTCGAGCTCATCCACGAGAGCAAGATTTTTTATTCTAAGCAAAGCTAGCATTGCGGGTAGGCTGCCAGTGTGACAGTTTGCACATTCAAAGAGCATAGAATGGCGGATTTGGAAATCATCTTTTTAGGAACAGGAACTTCGCAGGGGGTACCTGTAATAGGTTGTGATTGCACTACCTGTAAATCCAGCGATCCCCGGGATAATCGGCTTCGGTCCGCTATTTTTGTGCGGACGCCGGAATGCAGCTTCTCCATTGATACTCCGCCGGAGTTTCGCATCCAGTGTTTGCGGGAGAATATCGGGCATATTGATGCGGTGGTATATACCCATTCTCATACGGATCATATTCTCGGTTTTGATGATTTGAGGCGGTTTTGTGAAATGAGCGGAGAAAAGATGCCTATTTATGCTGCTCCGGACACAATGGCAGATCTTCGCAGGGTATTTCAGTATGCCTTCGAAACGGAAGTAATCTGGCGGAACTATATTCGGCCTGATCCCCATGTCATTGACGGGGCATTTTCCTTAGGAGAGACCCGCCTCGTTCCCTTACGCCTTCCACATGGAAAGATGATCCTCAACGGGTATTTGATGATGCGGAATAATGAAAAGCTGGTGGCTTATATGACAGACTGCCACAGTGTGCCCGATGAAGTGGTTTCTCAGGTAGCGGGAGTAAAAGTCCTTGTTATTGATGCACTAAGGCATAAAGAACATCCTACCCACCTGAGTGTGCAGCAGGCCGTAGACATCAGTAAGCTCATAAAGCCGGAAAGCACTTATTTTATCCATATGTGTCACGATCTTCTTCACGAAAAAACTCAGGCATCTTTACCGCCTGGGGTTTTTCTTTCCTATGATGGTTTACGTATCACCGTTTAAGTTTTTTTTGCTCGCAGTGCTGCTGTGCACTGTTGGCAAGTGCCTTGGCGCAGGTACGGTCTCTGCGGATGCGAGGGCTACGGTCGTCGTTTATAATCAAAACGACCCGGATTCCAGGACGCTCGCCGAGTACTACGCGGGGAAGCGGAATATTCCATCTGATCAGGTCATTGGCCTGGATGCGCCGATCACGGAGGAAATCACCCGTAAGGATTATGTCGCCAGAATCCAGAATCCTCTTCGGAAAATTTTTACGGACAGGAAGTGGTGGAAAACTGGAATTAATACGGACGGTCAGCGTGCCGCCACGATTTTTAATATTCGCTACATGGCATTGGTTCGGGGGATGCCGTTAAAAATCGCCAATGATTCGTCTATTTCCGGCGTCAATTCAAAGCTGCCGGACGTTATCCGCAGCAGGAACGAGGCATCGGTGGCCTCGGAATTAACCTGTCTCGCTTTATTTGACTGTCTCCTGAATGGTGCGCTCGTAAATCCCTACTACCGCAGATTTTCTCCCATTCAGGATACGAATCTTGGAATGAGCATGCTGCTCACTTCTCAACTGGACGGGGTAACGGTGGATGATGTGCGCCGTATGATAGACGACTCCATCGAGGTCGAGCGTACCGGATTGCGCGGCTGGGCATACGTGGATGCTCGGGGCATTACCAGCGGAGGATATGCAGAGGGAGATAAATGGTTTGAAGCAGTCGCAAAAGAAATGCAGCGAAGTGGGATCCCGGTGATATACGACAATTCTCCCGAACTATTTGACTCTGATTTTCCGATGAATAACGTGGCGTTATATTACGGATGGTATTCGAGCAATATTTGTGGGCCTTTCGTAAAGCCGAATTTTCGTTTTGTAAAAGGAGCTGTGGCGGTGCATCTGCATTCTTTCAGTGCCGAAACATTGCGGGATGCCAATCATACATGGAGTGCGCCTTTAATTTCGAGGGGAGCCGCCGCCACGCTGGGAAATGTTTATGAACCCTATTTGTCGCTTACCACCGATCTGGAGGTTTTTCAGGACCGCCTGGAGTCCGGATTTACACTCGCCGAAAGCGCATGGATGGGCACGCGTTCGCTTTCCTGGATGAATGCCGTCATTGGAGATCCCCTCTATCGGCCGTTTAAATTTTTTACGGATATTTCGCTTACCAGTCCGGATGGTAAAAATAAA
>JBDSIH010000193.1:0-2983 GCA_039918055.1 Chthoniobacterales bacterium | reverse complement strand
TCGACCAGAGGCGAGCCTTCACCTTGTAAAATAACTTTCACATGATCTTCCGTATCTCCGCTGGTAAGGGTGCGCTCAAGCTGACAGAAAACCTCGGGGTCCTCCGCGCCGAAAAGCTGTAGGCCCTGATCCACGAAATGCGAACCGGTATTGTTCAATTCACCACCGGAAAATTCTTTCAGCGTCTGCCAGTCCCAGCGGCGGCCAAAACCATGGATATTGATCCGTATCTGGATGATGCGTCCCAGCTTGCCGCTGGCGAGGATTTCCCGCACCTTCATGAAACTTGGCATGTAGCGGTTATTCTGGAAAATCGTGAGCATTTTTCCGGCGCGGCGTGCCGCCTGGATCATCTTCTCTGCTTCCTCGCTGCTGGAGGCCATGGGCTTCTCGCAGATCACATGCTTCCCGGCTTCAAAAGCCTTCAGCGTCTGTTCGCAATGGAGTTGGGTGGGCGTAGCGAGCACCACGACATCCACATTCTCATCCGCAAGCAGGGAATCCAGATCGGCATGGATGCGGCATTTGAATTTTTCACTTACTTCCTTGCAGCGTTCCGCATTGGGATCCGCAACTGCAACCACGGTGAAATGCTCCGGCATTTCTTCGATGGTGAGGACGTGATTGAACCATCCGCTGCGACCCAGTCCGACTATTCCAACACGAACAATTTTGTTCTTTACGGAGAAACCATTTTTTTCCGATCCGACTTCAGAAAGCACACTATTTACCATAAGGTGTGAATCCTAGCAGGGAACGTTTTACTGACCATGCCCGTTCCCCCCAGCGATTGTCTTTTCCCACCACGCATTCGCCATGGCGGCAGGAAATCGCCGTTTCGTTAAACCTGCTCCCGGGAGTCTTCTTGCGGGAAAAACGCGGATCCAAAAGGCGCGGCATTGACGCTGGCGAGCTGGATCATCCCATTTTCTATTCGTACCGTGGGCCAGCCATGCGGGCTAGCCGTGTAAAGATCGGAGTGACATTCCAGCATTTGCTTCTGAATGGATGGCGAGGATGAAGAAAGTCCGGCAAAATAGTGGTGTCCATTCCGCTCCACACTTTTGTTTCCGAGAGCCGCCTGTACGGCCAGGTCCTGAAGTAACGCTACTGGGCCTATATTCGCCAGATCCTCCCCGCTCATGAGAAAAGGGGAGTTGGAATCACGGCGCTTTTTTGCAAGGAGGCAGGCATTGGCAATTCCGCGGAAAACCCCTTTGCAGTTTTTATGGCTTATCCCGATATATCCAACGTCCAAAGCGTGGCGCAACGAGGAGATCTCTGCATCGGATTCATCAATGATTATGGGAGGGCGCTCCTTCCATGCGAGCATGTCATTCTTCACTTCCGGGCTTAATGCAATTGCCCGGGAAAAGGGCTGTTCAACAAACAAAAGATTTTTTAGAGCCGAATTCAGCTTCAGGTCGGAATTAAGAGTAGACCAGAATTGTTGAAATTGCCCCACATCGGAAAAACTTTCGTTGCCATCCAGGCTGAAGGACGAAACGAATTTGCAGGATTCGATGAGAGAAAAAATCTTCCTTAACCGCGCTATGCTTTCCTCGGAATTTGAAGTGATTTTAATTTTTAACTGACGCACCCCATAATGGGCCACACAGGCTTCCAAAGATTGTGGCAAACCGTCTGTCAGCTTTTCATCAGAAGGAATTTCTTTTTCGAAAATCGCATCGGACAAACCAACCGTATGACGGCAAAAAACTTCAGTGAGTGGTTCGGAAGGAAGCCAGTCTGAGGGAGCGCTGTCAGCAAGGTCCTCGTGCATATTCCCGAGATTAATGCCAAAAGCATTCTCATGGAGGAGGCGGTGAAAGGGTTTCTGATGCCTGCGGCAAAATGCGTCAATAAGCGCACGTTCGACAAGGGAAGTGCCAAACTGACAAAGCAGCGGAGGCCAGCCCTGCTCTCTTCCCCACAAGGCTTGCCTCTCATAAAGATCGCGCCAAATGGCGAAAACACTCTCTCCCTCCGTTCCTTTTCCCAACGTAGCGGCATGGCGGATGACCGTCAGCATGTCGTCGATTTCCTCTTTCGGATCGCGCAAGGGATCTTTCGTAAACCATTTCGGTGGTAAATGATCAGCGGCAATGCCCTGGCAGATTACGCCGTCCACCTCCGCTTCCATTTCCAGAAATAGATGGGGTAATTCCGTCAACACCGCTATGCCGTAACGGAATGGCATGCGTGTGCGGAGATTGACGCGATAGAGAGAAATTTTACCTATGCGGATCATTTAAAGAATGCCGACTTGAATCCTAATAAACCTTAACTTGCAAGGTTTTAAGGCATCCGGTTCGGAGAGTAATTTTATGAAAAGTACTTCACGGTAGCGGCAAGGCCTTCATCAAGATTGCTGACGGGCTTCCAGCCTGCGGATTTTAGTTTTTCCACAGACGCGCACGAATGCTTTACGTCTCCTGCCCGCACGGGGCCGTATTGAATCGAAGATGAGGATTTGCTTTCCTTAATGATGCGCGTAGCCAGCTCATTCACGGTCATCTGGCCGCCGTATCCGCAATTAAAGACGCCGGTCACGCTTTCCGTGAGCGCTGCGAAGATGAGGCCGGAAACGATATCTTTTACGTAAATAAAATCCCGGGTCTGTTCACCATCTCCATGGATATTGATGTCTTCGCCCTTCACGGCTTTTTGAATGAAAGCGGGGATTGCCGCGGCATAGGCGCTGTTCGGGTCCTGACGAGGCCCGAAGACGTTAAAAAAGCGCAAAGCAGCAGTTTGGAGCCAGCCTTCTTTGGTGAACATGCCGCAATAGTATTCCCCATCGAGTTTAGTAATCGCGTAAGGGCTCTGTGGCTGTGGAAGCATGGTCTCCACCTTCGGTACTGTGGGGTCGTTGCCGTAAATGGCTGCGGAGCTGGCGAGAACGAGTTTGCGGACTTTATGCTTGGTCGCTGACTGTAAAACATTCAGCAGACCGGTGACATTCAGATCCACGCAGTCCTGT
>JBDSIH010000192.1:0-2462 GCA_039918055.1 Chthoniobacterales bacterium | reverse complement strand
GACCACCTTAACCGGAGGCTCTACCTTAAAGTCCACCACCTGTTCACCGGTTCCCGAAGTCTCAATTACCTGTGGTTTGCTGAAACCGGGATTTGCAGAATCCGGATTGGCCGCCGAGACGGTAAATTTTCCCTTCGGAAGATTTGTCTCCAAAGAATATCCATCGTTCTTTCGCTCCCAGCTTAATATCGCGAACTCCGGCATTTCACTGAAGCCGTAAGCATACGGATGAATAGATTTCCCATCCGTATTACTGACAGCATGCACAATGAGGCGTGTTCCTTTTTCCAGAACTACCGGCTGCGGATCATTTATATTAAAGTACACCGCAGCAGGCGCATAACCCGGGGCACTTACGCCAACAAAATTTATATCATCATTCGTATAAGTTGAAGCAATGGTGAACCCATCTTGATTTGTCTTCCAACTTTTATCAGGTCCCCTCGAAACATTTTTTTCTTTGTAATACAATTTAACATCCGCCCCGGAAATGGGACGCTTCTGCTCATCGATAACCTGAATGCGAATTTCTCCCTCCGCTAGTATTGGCAAGGAAGAGCTGGTAGGAGGTATTATCTTAACGGATTGCTTAACAGGAGCGGCGACGAGGTGAATGGATGTGCTCGCCAGAATTACCAGGGCAGTAAGGATGAAAAGGCCCATCGCCATACGGAGCGAAACCGCACGGCGGGATTGGTTTTTTCCGAAAAGATGGTGGAGGCGTGATTTCAGAGAGGAATCCCTGAACATGGGCATTGTTACGCCCATGCCGGGATTGCGATGGCCGGAACATGCGGCGGCGAGATCTACCAGGGATGTCGCGTAGCGCTGGGGCTCGCGGCTCGCAATTACGAGATCATCGCAAGCCTGCTCGGCAGCGGCGCGCATTCTCGCGGCGGCGAACCAGATAAGGGGATTAAACCAACAGGCGATGATTGCGCAGTGTCCCCCAGCCATCGCCACCAGATCCCCGCGAAGGAGATGGGCTCCCTCATGTCGCAGACAGTCAAGAAGCTGCTCATCCGTCCACGTTATTGCGGCTGCCGGAAAAACGATGATGGGACGGAACAATCCATAACAGAATGGACTACTCGCGGTTTCACTGATCAGGAAATCCACCGACTTACGCAAGTTACATTGTGTCACAAGCGAATGAATCCGTATGAGAAATTCAGGATTTCTGATTCCGCGCTTCAAACAGGAATGCATTCGCAGGTGTCCCAAAAGAACAGCGCCCGCAATTACCAGCGAACCACTGCCCCATAGCAACAACCAGAGATTCCAATGCGTGTAAAACGCCGGAGAGGCAGACCTGGCGGACGTTGTCTGTTTAACTTCAGCGGAGGGAGATGCATTCTCCATCCTTGGCATTTCACTAATCGCAAGTGGGCGTGAATCGACACTTGAAGGTGCAGATGATATTGCGGGAAGAACGGGCAAATCAACCCGCAGCGCCACCACCACGAAAGCACCTGCGAGACACACCGTCACAAGTGACATCAGCCAAAAGAAATGGCGATAGGCGGCAGAAAGGCGTGGGATAAATAAACTGATGGCGGCAGCAATTACTACCGCGCTACTTCCGATGACCTGCCATGTAATAAGCTCTGAGGGAAAATGCGTATTCATGATATTATTTTTTGTTTTTCTTTTCCTTCTGCGTGATGAGACTTTTCAACTCCTTAAGCTCCTCGGAGGAAATATTGAGCTCTGCGGAATTGAGCAGGGAACTGACAACCGCAATCGGAGAATTATTAAAGAACGATCCGATAAGCCGGGAGAGTGCGGACTCGCGCGCGGATTCGGTGGATACCACCGGCACAAAAACATATTTAAGCCCCTTGCGACGGCAGGTGAGCATTCCCTTGCGCACAAGCTTCTGCATGGTGGCGCGCACGGCGGAGTAGCCTGGAGCATTCGCTAGTTTTTCCTGCACCTCCTGTGAGTCGGCCTCCCCTGCCGCATAGATGATGTCCATGATCTGCCGTTCGCGGGGCGGCAAGAGTTCGAGTGCGGATTTTTTTGCCTTCATTTCTGCTACTTTTGTAGCAATCAGAAATAAAGCGCAAGAAGAATGTTACAAAAGTAGCATTAAATTAATGTGAGCAGCCACAACCGCCGGGGGCGTCGCAGCCTTCGTCTTCCATGAGGATAACTTCGAAAATCATGTTTTGGAAAGCGAGTTGCTCGCGCACGAGGGAGGCGAACTCCAGCACTTTATCGTGCGGCTCGTGGCGTGTGCGCAACTGGATGCGCATTTTTTTGCCGACGTAAGAAGGATAGGCTTCGGCCATTTCTCCATCGAGCGCGAAAGAGACATACGCATTTAGTTTTTCCTGGAGTTGGAAAAGCTGGAGATCGGGATCCGTCCATGGGCGCAGCTCATACATGGCGAGCATAACTTCATCGGTGGTGACGTCGTGGGCAATGGCGTCGAGTACGGCGGGATTTTCAAGGCCGGA
>JBDSIH010000191.1:0-1586 GCA_039918055.1 Chthoniobacterales bacterium | reverse complement strand
GCTCCGCTTTCTCGACAAGATCGCGATAAGGCATCCGCTTCCAGGGGCGCGTCAGATCGATAACCTTCGTGACTTCGCCTTCGGCATTTTTGTGCTCAATCTTCAGGCCGCCGCAAATCGTTTCCGCAAGGTGACAGACCATCGACTCCACAAGGTCCGCCATCTGCTGAAAATCCGCATAGGCGCTGTAGGCCTCCAGCATGGTAAACTCGGGGTTATGCCGGCGGGATACGCCTTCATTGCGGAAGTTGCGATTCAATTCGAAAACCTTAGGAAATCCGGCTACGAGCAGCCGCTTGAGATAGAGTTCCGGTGCGATGCGCAGGAACATATCAATGCCGAGCGCATTGTGATGGGTCTTAAAAGGCGCGGCGGCGGCACCACCCGGGACGCTCTGCATCATGGGCGTTTCGACTTCTACAAAATCGCGCTCTTCCAGATAGCGGCGGATTTCCCGAACGATACGGATGCGTTTTTTAAAGATTTCCTTCGATTCCGGATTGGAAATCAGGTCGAGGTAGCGCTGGCGATAGCGGATTTCCGTATCCTGCACCCCGTGCCATTTATCCGGCAACGGACGCAGGGCCTTGCAAAGCAATTTGAACTTTACCACACGAATGGATAGCTCACCGGTTTTTGTGGTAAAGAATTCCCCCTCTACGCCAATGAAGTCGCCAAGATCCAGAAGTTGGAAAATATTCCACTCCTCCGGGGTAAAACTTTTTGCACTCAGATAAACCTGCATGCGTCCGGTGACATCGGAAATATCCACAAAGTGGCTCTTCCCCATATCGCGGTGCGCGGTGAGCCGGCCTGCCGCACGGATCGATTTCCCCTCTTCAAACCGGCAGCGGACTGCATCAATCGCCCCATCCACCTCAAACCCTTCACCAAAAGGCTCTACGCCTGCTGCAATGAGTGCTTCGAGCTTTTTACGGCGTTCCAATACAAGTTGATTTTCATCTGTCGACATCGTCCGCCATGAAGCGAAAGAGACGCACAAAAAGCAATCACGGAGTTTACCTTCCTCGGTCTGTTCGGGATTTGAGGGTATTTTTCGCTTTGATTTAAGGTTGCCTATTTGGAAAGTGAATTTACTTTATACGCATCATGTTGCGTATCGGCACCGGGGTTTTAGTCCTGCTTTTCGGCATCCTCTGCCCCCTTTTTGGCAAAGACAGCAACAGCGTCGTCCGGATTCAGACTGTTTCACTCGAGCCGGACTACCGTCTCCCCTGGAACTCGGGACGCATGATGAACGGTACCGGAACGGGATTTGTCATCGGCGGAAACCGTATCATGACCAATGCGCACGTGGTCAGTAATGCCCGCCACATACAGATCTATAAGGAAGGCGTACCAAAGCCTTATCCCGCCAAAGTTCTCTTTATTGCCCATGATTGTGATCTCGCCATCGTAGCTCCCATAGATCCTGCTTTCTTTCACGATATAAAGCCCCTGGAACTGGACGGTATTCCCAAGATTGAATCCGGGGTTACTGTTTTTGGATATCCGATTGGCGGTGAGCGCCTCTCCGTCACACGTGGAGTTGTCTCTCGAATTGCCTTTCAGGAATACTCACACTC
>JBDSIH010000190.1:0-2786 GCA_039918055.1 Chthoniobacterales bacterium | reverse complement strand
CGCCACGCTGGTTCCGGCGACCACGGTTCCCGTCACCATTATCGGTGCATTCGCAGGAATGGCGGCGCTCGGATTCACCGTCAATACACTCACACTGTTCGCAATCGTGCTCGCCATTGGCATTGTGGTTGATGATGCCATCGTTGTCGTCGAGGGCGCGGCAAAATATATCGAACGCGGCAAGACTCCCAAAGCCGCTGCCATTGCCGCGATGGATGAACTCTTCGGCCCCATCATCGGCGTCACGCTTGTGCTTATTTCGGTTTTCCTTCCTGCCGCATTCCTTCCGGGAATCACGGGGCAAATGTATCGGCAGTTCGCGCTCGTCATCGCCGTGACGGCAGTTCTGAGCGGAATCAATGCCGCAACGCTCAAGCCCACACAGTGCGCGCTGTGGCTGAAACCTGTCGATCTCACTAAGAAAAAGAACATCTTCTTCCGTGCATTCAATGCGACCTATCAGCCGTTTGAAAATGCCTATGTACGTATGATCGGAAGAATGGTGCATCACAGCGGATTAATGACACTACTCGCCGCTGTCCTTGTCATTGGATCGATCTGGGGCCTTGTGCATACACCGACCGCATTCATTCCTACCGAGGATCAGGGCTATATGATGGTGGCTGTGCAGCTACCCGATGCCGCCATGCTGCACCGCACACAGGAAGCCATGGCCGCTATTGCGAAGGAAATTCAGCAGGTTCCCGGCGTCGCACATACGATCGAAATTGGCGGCATTTCCCCGATTGACAATAACGCCTCGCTCGCAAATGCGGGTATAGTCTACGTAATGCTCAAGCCATGGGCCGTTCGCGGAACCAAGGAGGGACTCCGTCCCATGTATGAGAATATCTGCAAAGCGGTGCTTAAAGTTCAGAATGCAAACAGCCTGGTTCTCGTGCCGCCGCCGATTACCGGTCTTGGACTCTCCGGCGGTTTCCAGATGCAGATCAATCTGACAGACGGATCGTTCGATTACAAAAAGCTTCAGGATGCCGCGTACGCCATCGCTGCGGAGGCGCGGAAAAATCCCGGCATCCTCATGGCACTCACACCGTTTCGCGCGGATGTTCCGCAGCTCTCTTTTGAGGTCAATCGCTCGCAGGCGCGCATCTATAATGTGAAAGCGGCGGATATTTTTGACGCGCTGGAAACCTATGTCGGCTCGAGCTATGTAAATCAATTCACGAAATTTGGCCGCACCTTCAATGTCTTCGCGCAGGCAGATACCCCCTATCGGGGCAATGCAGACGCTATTAAGCAATACACCGTGCGCAACCAGAACGGCACCATGGTCCCCTTGGGTTCCCTCGCCTCGATCAACGCGTCGGCAGGCCCGGCGATCATTGCGTTGTATAATGTCTATCCCTCCGCGGCGATTGTCGGCGGATCAAAGCCCGGCTTCAGCTCCGGCGAAGCTATGACGCTGATGCAGAACCTTGCCACACGGCTCCTCCCCTCGGGAATGCACTATCAATGGACGGCGATGTCCTACCAGGAAAAGCTCGCAGGTTCGGCCACCGTGTTCATTTTCGCCATGTCGCTCGTCCTTGTTTACTTCGTGCTGGCGGGACAATACGAAAGCTGGATCACACCGCTCGCCGTTCTCTTTGCTGTGCCGCTAGCGGTGCTGGGAACGGTGCTGGCCATGAAAGTGACCGGACTTCCGAATAATATCTATGTGCAGATCGGCCTTGTACTGCTTATTGCACTCTCCGCAAAGAATGCCATCCTTGTTGTTGAAATGGCCCGCGAACATCGCGCGGCGGGTGAAAGCATTATCGATTCCGCAGTGGCTGCGGCGCACTCCCGATTTCGTCCTATCATTATGACATCAGTCACCTTTATCCTTGGTGCCGTGCCTCTCATCCTCGCAACCGGCGCAGGAGCATCGGCGCGGAAGTGCCTTGGCGTCGCCGTCGCCAGTGGAATGATTGCCTCGACATGTCTGGCAGTTGTATTTGTTCCTTCTTTCTTCGTTGTTCTTCAGCGGTTGCAGGAACGCAGGAAGTAGATCCTACTCATTCCGCTATCAGGGAACGACCAGTCAGACAGGTTCTGGCGATCTGTCATTACCATGAAAGCCGTCGTTTTCCACAAATCAGGCGATATGCGAGTTGAAACGGTAGAAGACCCAAAACTCGAAAAACCGGATGATGTCATTCTAAAAGTTACCTCCACTGCAATCTGCGGATCAGACCTGCATCTCTACAATGGATTTTTTCCACAACCGAAGCCCATGATTATGGGACATGAGTTTATGGGTGTCGTGGAGGAAGTCGGCACGGAGGTCAAACATCTTAAAAAAGGCGATCGCGTTGTCGTTCCTTTTCCCGTGGCATGTGGAAGCTGCTATTTCTGCAACCAGACACTGGTGCCACACTGTGAACATTCCAACCCAAAGCACTATGGTCCCGAGGGTGGGGTTCTGGATAAAAAAGGCGGAGGCTTGTTTGGCTACACCAACCTCTACGGTGGCTACTCCGGCGGGCAGGCGCAATATGTGCGTGTTCCTTATGCAAACTTCGGGCCACGCAAAGTTCCCGAAGGATTTACCGATGATCAGGTTTTATTTCTGACAGATATTTTTCCCACTGGATTTTCCGGCATCGAATGGGCGAATGTGAAAGGCGGCGAAACCGTTGCGGTATTCGGATGCGGACCTGTGGGTCTTATGGCACAGAAGTGCGCATGGGTGCGCGGCGCAAAGCGCGTGATCGGTCTGGATATACAGGATTATCGTCTGGAAATGGCAAGACGAACGGCCAATTCTGAAACTATTAATG
>JBDSIH010000189.1:0-8423 GCA_039918055.1 Chthoniobacterales bacterium | reverse complement strand
AAAAGCAACGCCCGCAAGCGGTGCATTAAATGCCGCAGCAAGCGCCGCTGCCGCGCCCGCCGCCACGGCAGCGCGTTTTCCCTGCTTTGAAACTCCCAGCAATCCCGCAATGGTCGATCCAAGGTTTCCTCCGATCTGCGCACTGGGGCCTTCCCGCCCGAGGCTAAGTCCTCCGCCAATTCCGACAACACCCGCAATGAATTTTACGAAGACAATATGAGGCGGGGAATGCCCGAAGTCTTTCCAGAAGCTCAGCTTTAATTGGGGTATCCCGCTTCCCGCCGCTTCAGGGCAAAGCTTCACAAGAAGAATGCCACTGAACAAGGCGACTCCAAGAATAATCCCCAGCGTTCCCATCAGGAAAAAAGCCGTACCATGCCAATGCCCGGGCGTAAAAATCAGACGATTTAATTTTTCAATTCCTGTTTGAAAGGCAACCGCCGACAGGCCCGCAACCAATCCTACCAGACAGGTTTCGATGAGAGGCCGGGTTTTTCTCGGAAAAGTGCCAAGGATACGCGTGAACTTCGACCACATTATCCATTTATAGTCTCACGATGATTTACCCATGCAATGAAGAAGTGCTCCGATGCATTGATTTTGAAATCCCATCGTCAAAAGTTCACTCACTATGAAAACGCTCTGGCTTGTGCCAAAGAAAAGGGCCCGCTCCTTTTATCAGGAACAGGCCCCTTGCAATCTTTTAGATAAGAACCCTCTACGCGCCTTTGCGGCCAGGGAAGGTCAGTTCGGCGATGCCGGACTTGTCGAGTTCACCCAGGCCAAGCTCGATCATGCGGTCGTATTGCTTCTTCGCAGCTTCGGCCAGCGGGACTTTTACGCCTTTTGCATGGGCGAGTCCGAGGGCGATACCGGAATCTTTCGCGGCATGCGCGGCAGAGAAGTAGCAATCGTGTTCGCGGGCGACCATGTCTGCGCCGTCGGTGACGAGCACGCGGGAATTCGCGCCAGTCTGCGAGAAAATTTCCATGAGCATCGGGAGATCAAGACCGAGTGCTTCGCCCAGGCCGAGGCCTTCCGCGAGGCCTGCGGTATTGATGTTCATGACCATATTAACGAGAGCCTTCACCTTCGCGGCTTCGCCAGTCTTACCGACAAAGCGAAGGTCTTTGGAAAGACTGCGGAGAAGCTCTTCGAGGGAATCGAAGGTTTCCTTCTTGCCGCCGATCATGAGATACAGCGTGCCTTCGCGAGCCTGCGTGATGCTGGATGCCATGCAGGCTTCCAGGCTGGTCGCGCCGACTTTCTCACAGGCCTGCTCCACTTCCTGATGAACTTCAGGAGATAGCGTGGCGCAGTTCACGAAGGTCTTGCCCTTCGCATCTGTCAGCAATGAATCGCCGGACGTTGCAAAAATTTTGCGCATGGAGGCATCATCAATGACAACCGTGATAATGACATCGCTGTGCTTAGTGACTTCCGCAAGCGTGGTGCATGCCGTGGCGCCGAGTTCCTTGCCCAGCTCCTCCGCCGCTTCGCGACGAATGTCATAGACCGCGGAAACGGTGTAACCCTGATCTTTTAAACGGCGGGCCATATTCGCGCCCATTCGACCAACTCCTACAAACCCAACTTTCTGTTTCATAAATTAATGAGTGTGATTTTTTGTTGATTGGAAATAAGGGAAAATTAAACGTTCGGGAAAAACGGATTATTCTTCCGCTGCTCGCCGACAGTTGTCAGCGGGCCGTGGCCGGAGCAGATGATCGTATTATCCGTGAGGCTGAAGATTTCTTTAATATTCGTCTTTAGTGCGTCGGCATAGGAAACCATTCCCCCGCCCATGGAACCTGCAAATACGGCATCGCCCACAATCGCGAGCGGCGCGGCGAGTCCTTCGACGACATAGGTGATTCCACCCGCTGCGTGTCCCCACGTGAGGCGGGATCCGATGCGGAGACTGCCGACAGTGAATTCCTTGCCTGCGGGAAAACGGTTTGCGCCCTGGAATCCTTCGCGGTCGCCGATCCATGCTTCAACCCCGGTTTTTTCAACCACGCGGTCGAGATCAAAAACGTGATCGCCGTGCGAATGCGTGAGCAGGAGATATTTGAGTGTCAGTCCTTTGGAGGCGATGGTTTCCAGCATGCCCGATGCGTCGGCGCCAGTATCAAACATCACGGCTTCCTTCGTGGCAGGATCCCAGACGAGGTAGGAATTTACCGTCATGTCCTCGAAAACCGTATTATAGCAGGCGAGGCCTTCGGGGACTTTTACTTCGGCGGGAACGTATTCCCCATTTGCCTGGCGCACCACACGATCAGGCGCGAGCTCGAGGGCGGAGGCGATTTTACCGATTGCATCGTCATTTTTTTCGCCTGCATAAACCGCGGTGATACCTGCGCTGTTTACACCGGATTTGATGACAAGATTTTCATCAGTGACGGCAAGACCGCGTTTCGCTTTTCCTAAAATATCGAGATAGGAATCTTCGAGAGGTATATTCATAACGGGGGATTCAAGATGATCCTGCGGCAGGATGCAAGAACGTCAAACCGTCCGCGTCCGAATTTGGCGGCGGAGAATGAAATATACCACAATGAACATGCCCAGAGTGCTGAGAATGAGAACGCCGGAGTTAAAGACAATGATCGGGGCCTTAATGCCGAAATAGCTCTTCACAGGGCCAAAAAAGACGTTCACCACCTGTTTTTCGCGGTAATCCGACTGCTCCATCTCAGCCTTGGAAACCATATCCGTGATCTTCTGGTTCACATAGAGCTGTTCGGCCGTGACCCCACGGGTTTTGGAAACCAGGCGCTTGGGCTGGAATTTGCCCCCTTCGATAACAACGTCCACCCGCTTCATAAATTCATCCACCTTTGCCGGGGTATCCGACTCCAGGCCGGATAGAATCGCGAGGAGTTCCTTGAGGTCATCGAGCCGGTTTACCTGGTCGTCGCTGAGGTGCGGATGCTTAACAATCTTATCAATCTCCTTTTGGATCTCGTGCTGGCGAAACGTGAGCGGATTGTAGCGGGCCTGTGCGTAGATCAGCGCCTCATACGACCAGCGCATGGGCATGAATTGGCAGATAAAGGGAATCTGCAAATCATTGCGTGGCGCCTCCGCACTTTCCGGATGCTTCTCAAACCACTGCGTAATCGAGTAGATGAAATTGGGATTCCGGTTCATTTCCTCATACTTGATCAGCGCACCGCTGAGCATGATCTGCGGAATGAGAATGAACGGCGTAATCATGACCGCCGTCTTTCCATTTGGCGCGAGGGCGGAAATCAAAAGTCCGATGCCGATACCACTGATGGTGGTCAGAAACATCGCAAGGAAAACCACGACAAACATTCCGCGGATCGAGAGCATGGCATTTGCGATCAGCACGTAGAGGGCGCATTGAATGACTGCAAAAAATCCGATACTGATGACTTTCGCCACGACGTAGTAACCGAGGCGAATATTCAGATTTCGCTCACGCAGCAGAACAGGGCGGTCGGAAATAATGTCGTCCACGCTGTTCAGCAACCCCCAGAACATCGCGACCACCAGCGTCATGAAAAGATACAGCGGAATGTGGAATGCCGAAGAGAAGTCATACGTCTGTCCGCGCACAGCGTAGCGCAATACCCAGCCGATCATCGAGGCGAGCGCGGGCGTGAGAGCCAGCGTGATGACGAGGTTCCCCTTATTGCGGAGTTTGCTGAGAAAGGAGCGCTTCAGAAGAATGCAAAACTGGCTCCACTCATCGCGCCAGCGTATCGATTCGTTGCGACGGTCCGTGGAGGGGTCCTGCAAAGGTACGCCATGCGTGTCCTTTGCAATCGGCGCCTGCCGCATATCCTGAAGCAGACGGTAGGCCTCGTATTTATCTCTCCAATAATCCGGCGAGTAGCGTCGCGCGGGAATGAGCTGCCCGCGTTGATTTTCCTCGTAGATGATATCGCCACTGAGATCGCGCAGCGGCGTTTCCAGAACATCAAAAACAAATTCCGGCCGTGAGGCGCCACAGGATTCGCAGCTCCCCTCGTCCGTTCCGAAATGCTGGTGATGCTCGGCTTCTGCGAAATATTTCAGGCATTCCTGCGTCGTTCCGAAAAAGACAACCTTCCCGCCCTTGTCGAGCAGCAGTACCTTCTGGAACATCTGGAAAATCTTCGAGCTCGGCTGGTGAATCGTCACCACCACGATCTTATTATGCGCGAGACTGCGGATGATTTCGATGACGTGCTCGGAATCCTTGGAGGACAAACCGGACGTTGGCTCGTCAAAAAGATAGATGTCTGCCAGTCCGATCATATCCAGGCCGATATTCAGACGCTTACGCTCACCGCCGCTGAGATTTTTGGTATGAATGCCGCCTACGACGCTGTTCCGACGTTCGCTCAGGCCAAGCTCGGTGAGCTTACCCTCGATCTTGCGCATGCGCTCGCGCTTGGAAAGATGCGGCGAACGCAGCGCCGAAGCAAAATCCAGATTTTCCGCGATGGTCAGATTTTCATCAAAAGCGTCATGCTGTGGAATGTAAGCGATGTACTTTCGCAGAACGTCATATTGCGAATAAAGCGAACGGCCATTAAGAAGCACGTCGCCCTGCGAGGGCTTGAACTGGCCGGAAAGCGTACGCAGAAGCGTGCTTTTCCCGCATCCGCTTGCGCCCATCACACAGATCATCTCCCCGCGCTGCACGGCAAAGGACACGCCATCGAGCGCCACGCCACCATTGGAGAAACGGCACACCACATCGCGCATTTCCAGCGAACGGATAATGTTGCGCTCCTCCTCGATGATGCGCTCGCTAAAGTTGCAGCGCAGAACCTGCACAGCATCCAGCCGGATCGTATCGCCATCCGCAAGACGCGCGGAATTCCGGATCGGAACCCCGCGAACCAGAATAGGCCGATCCGCCTGCAGGACCTCCACTTTACCGACCTTTTGTTCGTAATCGCAGAAAATCTTCAGCAGCACGTCGCCGCCCGTTCCCGGCGAAAGAAGAATGTCGCCGTCATCGAGAAGACTGGGGTTATTGGAAACAAGGTATTCCGATTTCGACGCCTTGAGATGAAAGCGCCCGCCGTAAAAGCGGGCTCGGCGGCGCAAATCCGCGAGTTCGAGTTCGCTGTCATCATGGAAAATAATTTTATCATCCAGAGTGCCGTGAACGATTGTTCCCGCAACAAGACGTATGCCTTTCAAAACGGCATCCACGTTCTTAAGAGCCGTCACGCGGATATCCAGACCAAATGTCACTTCCAGGCAGCTCTCACGGGTACGGTTTTTTTCCAGGCTTACTTCATCGCCATCGCTCACCGCAACAAACAGCTGCGGCAGCGAGACGTTCTTTTTCGCGTTGAGATAGAAAATGATCTCCTGCTGCGTAATCACCTGCTCACCGATGATGATCCGCTGGCTGGTGTAAATGCGGCACAGTCCGCCAGGACGAAGCGGTCGTCCCTGCACCGTGATCACGCGCTGTGTGAGATTTTTCAGGATAATGAGATCGTGATACCGATACGCGAGAAGTTTTTCGCCATTGGCAAGCTCACCGACCCGCACATCCGCCACGCCTTCGGCACCAAAGCTCACGGATTCCAGCGGAGAGGTATTCTGCTGATAAATACTGCTGTCCTCCTGCTCGTTCACATTGAGCTGGTAAACGATATCGATTGCCTGTGCCGCCATGCCGAGCTGCGACATGAAGGAATAATAGGCGATCACCTGGTCGTGCCGCAGTCCACCGCGCGCGATCAGATCGTAGAGCTGGACACCGAGAAGAATCTTCCGGTCATCGTTCAGCTGATTGGATAATTTCTGGGCCATGACGCCGAGATCCTGCTGCTCATGAAGTGCGTCGCGGAAAAGTTTTCGCAGTTCGGAATAAACCGCCTCTGGATAATCGTAACGCAGGAAGCCAAGACTGGAATCGATTTCCTCTTCGAGCACCTCGCCATCGACACGCGCAAAGGAAGCCAGCACCTTAATAAGTGTCGGTAACAAATTCGGGCTTTCCGTAACGCCGCGCGGGGTACGCCGGATACGCCGCAAGGCCCGACCGCCGACATTCCGCACGCTTGTCAGAGCGCGCAGAAATTGCACCAGTTGTCTGGAGACCAAGCCCGGTTTTTTTTGCGTTTCGACTGCCACCTCACGAACCTAGCACGAAGCCGAACCCATCCGCAAAGGGGAATACAGTAGGCTTTTCCGAATTTTCCACCCCCTCCAAAACACCTTTTTCCATGCTTCTGAGTTGCAACCGGGGCGATTTCAGAGGATTATGCTCTGCTTTTCGCCAATATGTCCGTCGATTCCATACAGAACGCTACAGAGAATACCGCAACCACTTCAGTGGAAAATGTGCGCGTCCGGGGCGTTACCCGTCTGATTACGCCATCGCAGGTGAAGGAACAGCTTCCCCTGAGCGAAGCGACCCAGCGCACCGTGCTTGAAGGCCGCAAGGCCGCACAGGCAATCGTGCGCGGAGAAGATCCCCGTCTGTTGCTCATCGTCGGCCCGTGCTCCATTCATGATACGAAGGCCGCGCTGGAATATGCAGAACGCCTCGCCGCACTGAGCGCAAAAGTCGCCGACCGCATCCAGATCGTGATGCGCGTTTATTTTGAGAAACCCCGGACTACCATCGGGTGGAAGGGCCTCATTAATGATCCTTTTCTCGACGATTCCTGCGATATCGCCCAGGGCATTATCGTAGCGCGAAAACTGCTTCTTGATATTACGGCGATGGGCCTTCCCGCCGCGACGGAATTTCTCGACCCGATCATTCCGCAATACATCGGCGACCTCATCAGCTGGGCCGCAATCGGCGCACGGACGACCGAGTCCCAAACGCACCGCGAAATGTCCAGCGGGCTCTCGATGCCCGTCGGTTTCAAGAACGGTACCGATGGCAGCGTGCAGACGGCGATTGACGCCATGGGGGCTTCGCAGACTTCGCACAGTTTTCTCGGAATCGACCGCGACGGAGCGACCAGCATTATCAAGACTTCGGGAAATCCGGATTGCCACCTCGTGCTTCGCGGTGGCCGCAATGGCCCCAACTACGCATCCGAGCACATCGAAGCCGCCGTAGAGAAACTCCGCGGCTCAAAGCAGCTTCCGTCCCTAATGGTCGATTGCAGCCATGCGAATTCCAGCAAGGACTATCGCAACCAGCCACTCGTCTGGGAAAATCTCATGGAGCAGCGCCGCGCTGGCCGCAAGGAAATCATCGGTGGCATGCTGGAGAGCAATCTTCATGCGGGCAACCAGTCCCTGCCAAAAGACCTCACGCAATTGAAATACGGCGTGTCAGTTACCGACGGCTGCATAGACTGGGAAACTACCGAGCGCATCCTGAGCTGACCTCGCCGTGCAAACCCGTTCGATTCGCGAAACACGGTTTGCTGCCATTGATTTTGAATCCGCCGGGGCCTCTGCCGGACAAACGGATATCCCCATCCAGATTGGCATCGCCGTCATGGAAAACGGCGTGATTTCCGAGACGTCATTCTTCCGTTCCTACCTGCATGCGGGAACCCCCGTCGTGTGGAATGCACAACGCGTCCACGGCATTAAAAGCGAAGACCTCAAGGGCGCACCAACCCTGCTTTCGCTGTGGCCGGAAATCCGCGATCGCCTTTCGGGCAGCTGGACCGTCGCCCACAGTGCGGGAACGGAGAAACGTTTCCTGCGTATCTTTCCCTTTCACGGATTCGGCCCCTGGGCAGATACGCTGCCCATCACGCGCGCACTGTTCCCGGAATTAAATGCATATAATCTTTCCTCGCTCGCCGGACATTTCGGACTCGAGGAAAAAATCCGCGGGCACTGTCCGGACTTTCAATGGCATGATGCGCTCTTCGACGCCGTGGGTTCACTCGCTCTGCTCCAGCACCTTTTTGAAACCGCGAATCTGTGGGATGAATCCGCAGAAGTGCTGACTTCCCCGACTTTGGATGCCTACTACCGCAACCAGGCGAAGAAAAAGCTCACGCGTAAATCACCCGGTCTACTTTGATATCGTGGGGCTCGGCGGGCACCTGATCGACCATCTGGCACGCAAAACAAACGCCGATTTTGTAGGCATTTTTCAAAATTGTCCCCAGTGTGTGATCGTAAAACGCCTTCCCCCGCCCCATCCGGCCACCGCTTTCGTCGAAGGCAAGACCGGGAACCAGAACGAGAGAAATATTTGCCGGATCGATAACCGGATGCAGCGCCTCATTAGGGGAATGGATTCCCCATTTGCCTACGACGAGAAATTCCACGGAATCCACGCTATGGAAGCGCAGTCCATTTTCGAGAACCTGCGGGAAACAATACGTCGCAGAAGAAAAATCTGAAGGCAGGCAATCCGGCTCGGTCGGAAGCGGATGAAAAAGCGCGATGACCTTCGCGGTCCTCCACTGAGGAAGGGCTGAAAGCTCCTTTCGAATCTGTTCGGAGGCCGTATT